>CANHJY010000008.1 GCA_947461185.1 Flavobacteriales bacterium | reverse complement strand
GGAAAAATTAGACCTATTACTAACCAACAACGGGTTCAAGCACAAGGGAAATTTCGCCTAGTTGGGTTACAATCCTCCTTACCAAATATTGA
This sequence comes from Flavobacteriales bacterium, assembly GCA_947461185.1. Taxonomy (GTDB): domain Bacteria; phylum Bacteroidota; class Bacteroidia; order Flavobacteriales_D; family Crocinitomicaceae; genus M0103. The sequence continues at coordinate 16,089 of CANHJY010000008.1, read as the reverse complement.
ATAGAAGAAATGAGATTGTTGTTGAACTCGAAGACTATCAAATAAAAAATTAACAGTTTTTGATAAGATTGGAATTGAAGTATTTTGGATCTTCAGAAACTTCTTTCCCAACAAATGATGGCAAACCGAATTTTTCATTTTCACTTTCTAGTTCTATTTCCGCAAGAATAAGACCCTCCAACTTACCCTCAAAAACATCAATTTCCCACATATGATGTTCGTGAAAAATGCGATATCGTAGTTTACTTAAAAGAGGGGTATGAAAAATTTGAACCATATCATTGACGTCGCTAACGGGTATCTCATATTCAAATTCTTCTCTTGATATTCCTTGGGTAGCACCTTTTATAGTAAGAAACCCCGAGATTCCTTTGACTCTCAAACGCACTGTTATTTCAGGAGTATTTGTCAAATACCCTTGTTGAATTTTTTCCGGTTCGGGTTTTGGGAATTTCTCCCATTCTTTTGGGTCTACTAAAAACTTACGCTCAATTTCCACTGTTCAATTTTTCTTTTAAAATTAGATGCTTTTTGATGAACATTGTTAGTATTGATCCCAATACCTGTCAATTTCTCAATAAAATCCTTTGAAATATGCTAATTTTATAACGTTGAAAATTTTTCTAACATACGATTACGAGCTGTTTTTTGGAGAAAAAACGGGAACGGTGGAAAAGTGTTTGATAGAACCTACAAACCAACTTCTTGATTTGGGTGAAACCTACCAAGTGGCAATGACTTTCTTTGTGGATGTTGGATATGTTATGAAACTCGAACAGTATGCTGAAGAATTTCATCAGTTGAGAAAAGACCTACTTCAAGTAAAAAATCAAATCCAGTTGATTATTGAGAAAGGACATGATGTGCAATTGCACGTTCATCCGCACTGGGAAAAGTCCTTTTATGACGGAGAAAAATGGGTGATGAACGTAAAGGGGAATTACAAATTAGATGATTTTTCAGATGAAGAAATTGACGACATTTTAACCCGTTATAAGGCATATACTGATCAACTTATTGGACGTAAAACTATTGCTTTTCGTGCCGGGGGATGGTGCATACAACCTTTTGAACGATTCTCGAATACCTTTTCAAAGTTGGATATTCAAGTCGATACTTCTGTTTTTTATGGTGGTAAATTTTTCTCTGAGGATTACAATTTTGACTTCACGCGTGCTCCGAAAAAAAGTAGCTACCGATTCAGCAAGGATATTTGCCAGGAAGATGTGAATGGTGCTTTTACCGAATTACCAATTAGTTCATGGAGGTATTCACCATTTTTTTATTGGAACCTATACATTAGAGGGCGGTTGAATCCAGAACAGCATAAAATGCTTGGTGACGGAAAATTCTTGAAGCAACCGGGAAGAAAAAAATCAGTTTTGACCAATTTCACTTGGAATCATGTTAGTACGGACGGCTTTTACGCATCGAAATTGAAACAAATTGAAAAACACCTTACTCGAAATAATACCGAAAACATGGTTGTCATTGGGCACCCAAAAAGTATGACAAGATTTTCCTTCCTCAAACTTGAAGAATTCATGAAGTCATGTTACAAGAAACATCAATTTTTAACGTTTCAAGATCGTGTTGCAAATAATTGAACGCGAACATATCGATTTAGATAAGTGGAATGCCTTGGTTTCTTCAACTGCGAGAAATTCTTGTTTTTCCTTAAGTGTTTATTTAGATGCCGTAGCAGAAAATTGGTGTATCGTATCTAACGACAACTATTCATGTGGAATTGCAGTTCCTTATTCCAAGCGACTTGGTATTAAGTGCTTTACAACGCCCATTTTTGTGAGGTATTTGGAATGGTTTGGTCATCAAGATAACTGGGTAACAGCTAAGGAAATAATAGAACAACACTTTTCAGGAGGGTCGATGCAAGTTCCAAAGATTCTGCTAAATGACACAAACTTACGTTACTTTCAAACCATCGAAGTTGAACGAAAATTGTCAACACAAGCAAAACGAATGTTGAGTAAATCCAAACACTTAACGATTGAAGAGGCGCATAATTCGGAATATAATGCCGTTTTAGATATCATTTCATCCGAACTTCCTGGAAAAATTTCAACTTTAAATAAAAATAATATTGCAGTTTTAAAGAACCTAGTGAAGTGTTTATCCAATCAAAATATCGTTAAATCCTTAGTCATTCGAAATGGAAATGAACTTGTTGCTGGGATAATTTTAATTGAATTTAATGGGGTTTTATTGTATCTTAAGGGTGCTTCATTTGAAGAGTACAAGAAATTGGGAGCCATGTATGCCTTGATGAATCGTGCCATTGAATATGCTCAGGAAAATAAATTGGTTTTTGATTTTGGAGGATCCTCAGCTGAAGGTGTAAGAAGGTTCAATCTGAATTTGGGTGGTACAGACAATGAATACGGAATCTTTCTTTCAGACACTGCGCCTATTTGGTTTAAAGAGTTAAAGCGAATAAAGAAATTATGGATAAAAAAGTAATAGTAATAACAGGTGCATCAGGAGGAATCGGTCGAGAATTAGCAACTTTTCTAAATACCGAAAAACACCACCTGATTCTGCATTCGTTTCATCATGAAATTCCGATAGATATTTCTGATAACATCACATTTGTCAAAGCAGATTTAACCAAATCGATAGAAATCGATCGCATGGTCGAATTGATTCTTTCCAAATTTGGAAAAGTCGATGTATTAATCAATAATTCAGGGATTTCAAGAAATGCTGTTACATGGAAAACGACAGATGCAGATTGGGAAGAAACCCTACTGGTTAACTTGACGGCACCCTTTAAATTATGCCGAGCTTTTATTCCTGCCATGCGAAAACAAAATGGTGGCTCGATAATCAATATCACTTCAGTTGTCGCGCAAACAGGTGTGGTTGGAACCGCGGCATATGCCGCTTCGAAAGCTGGTTTAATTGGTCTCACCAAAACTATGGCAAAAGAACTTGCCGCGAATAACATTGGTGTTAACGCCCTGTCTTTAGGCTATTTCGAAAAAGGTATGATTTCAAACGTTCCCGAGGACTTAAAAAATGAGATTGTCGCTCAAATACCAATGAAAAAACTGGGCTCGGTTCAGACAATCTGTAAAACAATTTCTTGGTTAATTGACGATGAAACAAGTTATGTAACAGGTCAAGTCATTAATTTGAACGGAGGTTTACACAGTTAGCCGCGCAATTTGTAAGTTTGTATATGATTCAATTGAAAGCAAATACTCCTCGATGGATAATCATTCTTGTTGATTTATTGCTTTCTACCTTTGCATTGTTGTTTGCTTATTTGATTCGCTTTGATTTAAAGGCAGACAAAAATCTCATTGCACAAGAATGGTACGTGTTATCAAAATCAATAATCATTTATTATGCAGTAAAGCTGATCGTATTTTATGTCTTTAAAATTCATAAGGGCTTGGTGCGCCATACTTCAACGGAAGACATACAACGTATTTTTTTAGCAGTAACTACATGCTCGATTATCTATTTGGGATTGGGTTTTATTCGTGTTTATTTCTTTGATAAGTTCTTTTTGTTCCCAACATCGGTGCTTATTTTGGAAGCATTTGCGACTTTTTTGTTTATGATTGGTTCGCGATTTACAGTCAAATTGTGGTATTTGGAGTCATTGAAATCTAAGCACACGGAGCTCAATGTATTAATTTATGGTGCTGGAATTTCAGGATTGATGACCAAAAGAACGATAGAAAAAGATCCTAGGTTGAATTATAAAATAATTGCTTTTGTGGACGATAACAAAAGGATGGATGGAACACGTTTAGAAGGCGTTCCGATTGTGCATTCTAGTAAATTGCAAAAGTTGATTACTGAAAACGATGTGTCCAATCTAATCGTGGCTATTCAAAAACCTAACGAGGATAATAGAAAACATGTTGTTGAAGCCTGTCTCTCTAATAAGGTCACCATTCAAAAAGTTCCGAATGCGAAAAGTTGGATCAATGGGGAATTTTCAGCAAAGCAAATCGCAAAAATCAATATTGAGGATCTTCTTGGTCGTAAACCCATTGTTCTAGACGAGGAAAAGATAAAAAATGAATTGTCAGGAAAGGTTGTTTTGGTAACAGGTGCCGCGGGTTCAATTGGAAGTGGAATTGTTAGAAGGATAGTCAATTATTCACCTGCAAAACTTATTCTGCTAGATCAAGCTGAATCGGATCTCTATGATCTTCAACAAGAACTTTTGGAAACTGAAATTAAACTTGAAGTCGTTATCGGAGATATTAGAAATTTCGATCGAATGAAGCGACTTTTTGATTATTTCAAACCCAACTATGTATTCCATGCGGCTGCATACAAACATGTGCCATTAATGGAAAATAATCCCTCTGAAGCTGTGTTAACCAACATAAATGGAACAAAAAATTTGGTTGATTTGTCCCTGTCGTATCATGTAGAGAAATTTGTCATGATTTCAACAGATAAGGCTGTTAATCCTACCAATGTCATGGGGGCATCAAAACGAATAGCCGAGATTTACGCGCAATTGCGCAATCAGAAGGGAGTAACTAAGTTTGTCACAACTAGATTCGGAAATGTATTAGGCTCCAATGGCTCAGTTATTCCACTTTTTCAAAAACAAATAGAACAAGGTGGTCCCGTAACGGTTACTGATGAAAGAATTACACGCTATTTTATGACCATACCAGAGGCTTGTCAACTCGTTTTGGAAGCCGGTGCCATGGGCGAAGGAGGAGAAATTTTTGTTTTTGATATGGGTGAAAGTGTAAGAATTATTGATCTCGCTCATAAAATGATTCAGTTAAGTGGCTTAGAAGTAGGGAAGGATATTCAAATAAAAATAACAGGATTGCGACCTGGAGAAAAACTTTATGAAGAATTACTAGCGGCTGAGGAAAATACCATTCCAACGCATCATCCCCAAATTCTTAAAGCTAAAAATCGTGAAGAAATCAATTCCCGTCTTATTGCAATTGACGAGTTGATTACTTTGTTTGAAGAGCAGGATAATATTACCATTGTCAAAAAAATGAAAGAAATTGTTCCAGAGTTTATAAGTAACAATTCCGATTTCGAAAAATTAGACGCCAAATGATTGCACCATTAAAGCTTCAGATTCGTTTTGCAGATTTAGATATATTAGGACACGTCAATAATTCTGTTTATCTCACTTATTTTGAGTTGGCAAGGTTACATTATTTTAGGGAATTAGTCGGAAATGATTGGGACTGGAAAAAAGATGGGATGGTTTTAGTGAAAAACGAAATCGAATATCTAAGACCAGTTTTAGTTACTCATGATCCTGAGATTGAAATGAAAGTAGGGCATATCGGAACAAAAAGTTTTTCCCTTCATTATGAATTAAATATTGACAAAGAGTTATATACTCGGGGAATTTCAGTTCAAGTGTGTTACGATTCCATCTCTAATATGACAATTCCGATTCCGGAAAAAATGTTAGAGGCATTAAATAAATTGAATAAAATTATATGAAAAAAATTCTTTTACTTTCAGCATTATTGCTGTCTCAAATGTCCATTGGACAAATTAATCAAGAAACAAGATTGAAATGTTACGAAAAGCCAGCAGGCTATAAAGCTACGTGGCAATGCGGAATTACTCCAGGAGTAATAGATTGTCAGGAAAAACTTTCTTTTGACGAGGATAGGAAAGTAGTGGTTACCAATAATACGGGTGCTGCATTTTCTGGTGTATGTGAGACATGCTTTATGAATGGCCAAAAGGAAACGCAAGTGACCTTTTTAAATGGTAAAGAAAATGGAGAAATTATAACCTATTTTAAATCTGGGTGCACGCAGGTAACTGAAAATTATGTCGAAGGTATTGAGCATGGTACTTTTACGATTTATTATGATAGCACAGGTATCGTTCAGAATGAGGCGAATTTTTACATGGGAGAATATGAAGGCCATCAATATCAGTTATTTAGAAATGGAGATACTGTAATTTCTGAGAATTATTCCAATGGATTATTAAATGGTATGAGAAGAGATTTTTATAATCAAAACAAGGTAAAGACTGAAGTGAATTATACTGAAGGTTTGATGAATGGTCTTTATAAAAGGTATAGCCCAGACGGTGTTTTAGTTGAAGAAATCCCCTATAAAAATGGCAAAAGAAATGGGGTTTTGAAAAGCTATTTTGATGACGGTGTCGTTCTGACTGTGGAAAATTGGACAATGGATGTAAAAAATGGGGACTTTAAAATTTTCTATTATGACGGTGTGATAAAATTGAAAGAATTCTATAAAAAAGGAGTTCCTGAAGGTTTGTTTGAAGAACGATACGCAGATAATAAAATCATGTGGACCAAATTATTCAAAAAAGGAGAACTTATTGAAGAACATCAGTATGATGAAAATGGTGTTGAAACGTATGCTTTCGGTGTAGAAAATCAAGAAGGTATTGAAGATGATAAAATGCCTGAAGAAAGTAGTTCAAAGAAAAAGAAAGAAAAGAAAAAGAAGGATAAGAAAGGCAAGAAAAAAGTTGAAGAAGAGGCACCTCAAGAGGTCATAACAAACTAATTGTGAAGGTTGCAGTCATTGGGGGTGGAGCAGCTGGATTTTTTTCTAGTCTCAGCATTAAAGCTCATTTTCCAGATTCCGAAGTAAGTATTTTCGAGAAAAGTTCGAAAGTATTAGCAAAAGTTAAAATTTCTGGCGGTGGAAGATGTAATGTGACACATGCATGTTTTGATAATAATTTGCTCTCAAGACACTATCCAAGGGGTGGACGATTTCTTCAAAAGTTATTTTATCAGTTCGATGCTAAATCAACAGTTGATTGGTTCAAACATCGCGATATTTTATTGAAAACTTATCCTGATGGATGCATGTTTCCGCAATCAAACAATTCTCAAACAATTATTGATGCTTTTGTTCATGAAGCTATTCAGAAAAATGTTCACATTTTGACCAATTCTCCAGTTCGGGAGATAGAAAAAATAAATGAAAGATTTAGATTGAAGGTTAACGACGAATTACTTGAATTTGATCGCGTCGTGATAACCACTGGAGGCCAACCGAAGAAAGGTGGATTGAGTTGGCTTGAGGATTTAGGTCTTGATATAGTAGATCCCGTTCCGTCCTTGTTTACTTTTAATATGCCTAATGAATCCGTTACTTCATTAATGGGTAATGTCGTGAACGATGTAACAGTTAGAATTGAAGGTGAAAAACTTTTAGGAAAAGGACCTTTACTCATTACGCATTGGGGAATGAGTGGTCCTGCAATTTTGGAATTATCAGCTTGGGGTGCACGCATGTTACATGAAAAGAACTATCAATTTCACATCTTGGTCAATTGGTTAAACGAAATGAAAGAAATTGAACTTACCGAGGTTTTTGAAGTAATAAAAATTAAACATTCAAATAAGAAAATTGCCAATATTAATCCTTTTCCTATAACCAATAAAATTTGGTGTTACTTGATAGAAAAGTCCGGAATTCAACCCGATGCTAAGTGGAGTGAATTTTCAGGAAAACTGAAAAACAAACTGATCAATAACCTCTTAAATGACCGTTATACTGTTTCAGGTAAAACAACATTTAAAGAGGAGTTTGTAACTGCTGGAGGTGTTGCTTTGCACGAAATAAACCCTCAAACTATGGAGTCTAAAAAAATAAAAGGGTTATTTTTTGCTGGTGAAATTTTGGATATCGATGGCGTTACTGGAGGATTCAATTTTCAGGCAGCATGGACAACTGCGTTTGTCGCGGGAAAACACATTAATGGGCACTAATATTAATTTTGTAAAATAAGTTTGTTCAATAGGTCTTTTGTGGATACCATCCCAACTACTTCATGAGAATCGTTTGTTACAACCAAGGCATGAACATTGCCCTTTCCCAATAATCTAACGGCTTCAATTATCTGATTATTTGCATTGATTTTTAAAGGATTGAAGGTCATAATTTCCTGAACTTTCATCTGATATATTGGCTCTGTATCATCAAGAGAAGCATTGCCAACTTGCCTCATAAAATCGATTAAACTTATTATCCCGATTAATTTCTTGTCGGATACGATTGGAATGTGATGATGAAATAATCTTTTTTCAAAAATATGCTTTACATCTAATAACGTTTGATCAGGTCCTAATGTAATTACATCAGGAGTCATTATAGATAACACGGGATCGGTCAGTTTCATGATAGGTCAGTTGTATTGAATAAAATGTGCGACTTATAGATTTCACTCGTTCAGCCATTCGAAAAATACTAATTTTTCCCAAAACTTAAAATATGAAAGCAAGAACATTATTGGAATTGGTAACCTTATCAACGACGTTGTACACCATCTCAAAAGAAACACAAGTGCTTGAAAAGCTTGGGGAATTGGGCGAAAAAGGAAAAAGAAAAATCAATTCGTTAGCTAAAGAACATCTATTTGATGACAAAGGTAATGAGATGGAGTTCGTTGAAAAAATGCTTCAAAAAGCTAAAGAGGCCAAGGATGACTTAGACCTGAAGATTACCGGTTTAATTGAAGATTTCTATGATAAAATAAATGTTGCTCATGTGAAACAAGTTGAAATTTTAGAGCAAAAAATGGCCGAATTGAACAAAACTTTAATTAATGCAGAATCGCGAATTAATCAGTTGGAGAAAAATGCAGTCTAATTATGGGATGGCTATCTCGGTTGCAAAATCGCTATAAATCCTTTGTTCGTTATAATCAAATTCTGAGGGTTTTTGTTCGATATGGTTTTGAAGAAATGGTCTCCTACATGATCGCAACTGGGCGTTACCGTTTTATTCGTAGGCTTATTCCTTCAACTACAAAGAAAAATGCACAAAAATATACGAGATGGGAAAAAATGCGTCTTGTTTGCGAGGAATTAGGGCCGACATTCGTAAAGTTTGGACAGATTCTGAGCAATCGAGCTGATCTATTACCTAAGGAGTTAATCATTCAACTGGAAAAACTACAGGACAATGTGCCACCTTTTGATGGTGAAATCGCCCTACAGTTAGTCGAGTCAGAATTTAATAAACCAATTGACCAACTATTCTTTCATTTTGATAAAAATGCATTTGCATCGGCCTCCATGGCTCAAGTTCACAAAGCTATTTTGAAGAACGGTGAGCGAATAGTGCTTAAAATTCAAAGACCTAACATTAGGAAAATAATTATTGAAGATATCAAGGTGATGTACACCCTCGCGGATATTTTTGCTAAACGAATTCCAACTGTTAGAGCTTTTGATCCAAGAGGTCTAGTTAAAAATTTTGAGGAAAGTATTTTGAAGGAACTAGATTTTATCCATGAATCTGTTAATGCCAACCGTTTTGCAAAAAACATCGAAAATGATTCAGAGGATCAAACTACCTATACGATAAAGGTGTATAAAAAATATACGACACAAAAGATTCTAGCATTGGAATTTGTTCAAGGAATAAAAATTACTGATTCAGGAAGATTGAAATTAAAAGGATTTAATAATACCACTTTAGCAAAAAAATTGGCAATTTCATATATAAAGCAAGTTTTTGAATATGGTTTTTTTCATGCCGATCCGCATCCAGGGAATATATTAATAATGGAAAGTGGTGATGTTTGTTTTCTTGATTTTGGCATGATGGGAAGTATCATGAAACACGATATCAAAATGTTTGGTCTTTTGTTTCTTTCAGTTAAAGAAAAAGATATTCGTGCAATAATTAAGGCGCTTCAAATGATGTCTGACAATACAGTAGTTAGAGATATGCGAGGATTGGAATTTGCCATCAATGAGTTCGTGCAGAGTTACAGTTTTAGCGATTACCATGAAAATGAAATGAGTACTATCCTTATCGAATTAAAGGATGTAATAATTATGCATGGACTAAAAGTTCCGCCCCATTTTTTTTTACTTGCGCGTTCAATGGTTACTATTGAAGGAGTCATTCATCATTTGGATCCTAAACTGGATTTATTGCAATTAGCAAGGCCATACCTCATGAGAACAATTAGAAAAGAATTTAACGTTATTGCAATGGCAAAAAAAATGGCATTTGGTTTATATGATTTAGGAACTTATATGGAGGATTTTCCCCTTGATTTGAAAAATGCTATTCGAAAAATTAACTCTGGAACTGTTCAGGTTGATCTCACGCATCGTGGAATTGATCCAATGGTTCACACGATTAATAGAGTTACCAAACAAGTTATCTTAACTTTTACATTTATTGGGTTATCCGTGGGATGTATTCTATGTTTTATTTATGATGTTCCTCCTCATTGGGGTTCATTATCATTTTATGGTGTTGTATGCCTTATGATTGCGATCTATCTTGGTTTAAAGATTTTTCGTGATTTGAAAAAAGGTGATCATGATGATTGGTCTGGATGGAATCATAATTGACTTTTATTACTTTCTTCTCTCATGATTTTTCAAGCTCTGATAATCTAACCAATAGAGAATTTTCAATGATAAACTGTTGGTTGGTAAATATTCGAAAAGATTGGATAAATTTTGAAAATAACTATTGTCAACGAATTTGTCTGAAGAGAAAATAGCATGTTTCCAGACTAAATTAATCTCGCTTCCTGGCAAGAAAACCCATCGGTAGGCACAGTCAATGGTAAAAGCATTATAATTGGTGCTGTATGCTGAAGTTCCATCCGCTTGTAACCCAGAATAGTTAATTGGTAACAGCGTACCATCCTCTTTTAAGTCGAAAAAACGATCATAATTAACAGCTGAACGATAATGTCTCATTCTTAATCCTAAACTCATTTTACTTGTAAATGACACCTGAAGTTGTAAGCTATTAACAGTATTTAATCTATCTCTTTGTCCGAAAAGAATTCCATTCCAGCTTTCTGATGGAGAACCAAATTGAAGGGCGTATCCTTGACCGTTGAAAGAGTATGTTTGATCAAAGTCATAAATTAAAAAGATGCGATTGCTAACCCGCCACCTTGGACTCATACGAAAGCCATATTCCTCCCAACGATCTCTGTCAATAAAGATATAAGATATGGACGCATCTATTGCCAATTTTTTTTGATAGTTAGATGAAAACCATAGGTTCAAATCCAACCATCTTGGTCGGATAAAAAATCGATTAGCAGCCCTAGGCTCAAAATAATCATAGGATTCTACAATAGAGCCATACCATTCAAAACCTGTAGCGTTGAATTTTTTGTCAATAAGCGTTAAAGATCCCGACAGTGAGGATGAAGTAAAAACATTTGGGTTGTAAAGTCTATTGTAGTTAAAATTGATGGAGCTATATAGCTGATTGAAAATCCAAAAAGGTTCGAATTTTCGATAACCTAGGGTCAAATCAAAAATACGTTTGTTGTTATTTGTGTTAAATCCTAAATCATTTGGATTGTAAGTATCAGATTCGAGAAACAATCCACTATTGAAAATGAAATTTCCGGTTTGTTTACCTAATCTTAATGAAGTATTGAATCCTGTATTTACCTGTCCTGTTTCAAAGATATTCGAGATATTCGTTTGTCCGGAAATAAAGTATTTGTTATCCCTTGAATTGAGGCGGGTTTGCAAGGCACTTACATTGGCGTCATAAAAACTACCAGCGCGCATGACATTGGTATTTGTGAAGGTTAAAAAACTATTATTGGGTAAGTTTTGATCCAATACCAAAACATTGAAATTAGATAGTGGAGCGGTCGTAATTTCTCTTGTTATTCCCGTTACTGTATTTTTAACTGTACCTGTTTGTTTATCGGTAAGTCCATTGAAAATTCCAATTCCTAACCCTCTTTTTGTTCTACCCGAAAACTTTGTCGCGTTTAATAAGTCTGATGTTCCTGAATAATTGATTAATGATTCATTCGCTTGTAATTGTGTTGTGAGCACATTATAAGGAGCTTGAATACCTATTCTCCTGGAATAAAAAAGACCAGATTTCGTAAAAAGCTCTGTTCCTTCAGTAAAAAACTGCCGGTTTTCATTGAATTGGATTTCAAAAGGGCTCAAGTTAAGCACTTGATTATCAAAAACTACCTGCCCGAAATCAGGTACTAATGTCATATCAATTGTGAAAGCTTCGTTGAGGCCCCACTTTACATCCATACCCGCATTGAAATTAGTGTTAGTTGATTTATTGTAATTATCTAAATAGCCAGATAAATAGGGTATGAGTGCTAATCGAACCGGCGGTTGTATAGATTGAATCCCGTAAAGTGTTCCTGCCTGAGCCGGTAAATTATCAAAGTCTGGTTTTATAATATTCCAAGAGGAACGTTCCCGATTTCTACTGATGTATCTGATAAAATTCACTCCCCATGTTTGAACGTCATTCTTGGAGAATCGAAATGCAGAATAAGGAATTTTAATTTCTACATTCCAACTTGAATCCGTAATTTGTACCTCACTGGACCAAACCATATTTAAAGAAAGATCTGTTCTTGAAGAAACAATTTTACCGTCGTATTGAACACCTTGGCTAGAAACACCAAATAAAAATGCGTTTATGTCGTCGTTGTAAGTGTCAATAACGAACTGTATATTATCGGTGTTGGCATTGAATTCATCTCTTGGCGATAAGACCTTAGAAATTCTTTCAACAGAATCATACAGAATTGCACCAAAATAAATAGCTTCATCGTCATAGGTAACTAAAATTTTGGTCTTTTGACTCGCTATTTCTCCAGGACTTGGGTTAATTTGAACAAAATCAATGGCTTTTTCAGAAGTTTGCCAAATTTCCTCAATAAGATTGCCATCTAAGTTGATTTTCTCATTTGTTTTTAACGCTGTGATGTTCTTCTGTCCAGTAACTTCACATAAATTAAAAAAGGAAAAAAGAGCAATCCAAAAGTGCAATTTCATAGTTCAAAATTAATAACAACTATCACTTTCGGTTAAGAAAATAATTTTTTAGTCTATGTAATCCTGCACATCATAAACTATGTAACCCACAATTTCTTTTAGAAGGTAATTCCATTCCAACAGCGTATTGAAGTCTGGAATGATGTATTGATCCCAATAGTAATTGCGGGAATTCCCTGTAAATAAATCTGTTGAATAGGTTTCACACTCCAACCCCACATTATCAAAACAAGCTTTAGCTCTTTTCATATGACGTCCTGAAGTAATTAAAATATTGTTTTTTAATTGTGGGTATTTATCGTCAATTAATTTCTTCGTTTCAACAGCGTTCTCATAAGTGTTTCTAGATTTTTCTTCGGTAATAATATCCTCTTTAGGGATTCCCCAAGAAACTAAGAGCTCTTTCAACTGTTTCGCTTCATGCAAACCTCTGTCACTTACGTAGCCATGGTCACCAGAAATTAATATCTTTTTGACTTTATCTTGATGATACAAGGTTAATGCCTGCCAAATACGATCAGCGCCTCTTCGAATACTTAAACGTTCTAGATCATTATCATACTCCACCATTCCCGTCAATACGATTGCTGCATCATAACAAGAATCTAATGATTCAATTTTTTTTCCAGGCACTTCCCACAAACGAGTAAATTCAAGAAAAATAAATGTATTCGAGAAAAAGATAAAAAGGGAAAATGTGGTCCAAATAGCAATGTTCTTGGTCTTAGGATTCTTGGAAAATAGCACGAAAATCAAGGCTGCAACGATCCATGTTAAGGGAGACAATAGGAAAAGAAGGGCCTTTGATAGAATAAAAAACATGAACTAAAGATACATTTAATAATTTGAACAGTAGGTTTATTAAATGGAAACTTTAGTATAGTTTTGTTCATGTAATTAAAATTTTCATGAGTTGGATTGAAGAATTTTTAGGAATAAAATATACCGATTTGAATCAGTTTTTATTGAGAATCGGAACAAATATTTTGGCTGCAATTATAATCGTTATTATCGGCTTTTGGTTGTCAAAAATGATTTCCAAAGGTATGAGTCGGATTTTAAGAAAAAGTAGCACTGATGAAGGGTTGATTACATTTTCGACGAGTTTTGTTTCTTTGGTTTTGAAAATTCTTGTGATTGTTACGGCAATTACGCAGTTGGGAATTGAAATGACCTCATTTGTCGCGATTTTGGGCGCGGCTGGCCTTGCAATTGGTATGGCATTTTCAGGTACCCTCTCCAATTTTGCAGGCGGAATAATGATTCTTGTTCTAAAACCTTTTAAAGTAGGCGACACTGTTTTGATTCAAACCCAAAAAGGCGTTGTGAGAGAAATTCAAATTTTTAATACTTACATTCACACAGCTGACAACAAAGTGGTCGTTTTACCAAATGGACCGGTAGCTAATGGAACAATAATTAATTATACTAGAGAGACGAAAAGACGCGTCGAATGGACAATAAGCGTAAATTACGGTGAGGATTTTGATCACATTAAACAGACAATTCGCGGGATTCTTGCATCCGAAAATAGAATTCTTAAAGACAAGGACAACTTTATTGGAATAGCCTCCTTAAATGCTTCAGGAATGGATGTTACCATATGGGCTTGGACTTCAACTACTGATTTTTCGGCTGTTCAACATGATATTAATGAACATATATATAAATCGTTTAAGGTTAATGGTATTCAATTTCCTTCTAGCCAGTCTTAAAAAAGTCTATAATGCATGCATTGAATGAACATCCGCTAATCAAGGCTTACGTTGAACAAAATAACTTTGGTAAGCTCATTGACACTTCTTTTGTAATATTGGATAAAGGTGTTATCGAATATTATTTGAAAGTAGATGTTAAACATCTTGCAACCCCCAATGCTATGCATGGTGGCTGTATTGCAGCCCTTTTGGATGCAACAATAGGCGTTGGCGCCTTAACTTTGGTTTGTGAACAGGGTATGGTTGTTTCAACACTTGAGTTTAAAGTGTCTTTTTTAAATGCATGCGGAATAGGAGATCAACTAAAATGCATGTCTAGTCCTGTCAAGGTGGGAAATCGATTAATTTTCATGGAGGCAGAATTAATGAATCAAAATAATAAATCGATAGCTAAAGCAAGTGCAACATTAAATGCCTTCCCAAAAGAAAAAGCTGGCTATTTTTAGTTTAACAATTTTGTGTTCCTAAGTTTTTTTTGCTCAAATCGACTGAATAGTCAATATGGATATGTTTGCAAAAAAAAAGATATCCAAATGTCGAAAAGAGAACTGTTAATGAAAACAGCAAGAAGGCTTTTTGCAGAAAATGGTTTTTACGGTACCCCAACTGCTCTGGTAGCAAAGGAAGCTGGAGTTAGTAATGGTATACTTTTTCATTATTTCCCGACAAAGGAAATTTTAGTCAGTTCATTATACCAAGATATTAAGGATAGAATTTTTAATTATGCAATGACTCAAATCTATAATGGAGCAACATTAAAAGAGTCTATATACACACTTTGGTTGGCATCTGTAGAATGGAATTTGGAGCATCCTGAGGATTTTGAGTTTATGCTTCAATTCGAAAACTCCCCATACTACAATGAAGATGTCGAACGCTCCCAAAGATATGTTCAAATGAATTTAGAATTGATTGAACAAGGCATAGATCAAGCTGTCTTCAAACATTTTAATCCACTTTTTGTTGTTAGAATACTAACATCTTTGGTTGAAACAACAGTTAAGCATTTGAATAAAAATCAAAATCTAATTGATGATTTTGAATACAAAAGTCGTCTCTTTGAAATGGCCTGGGATGCAATTAAAAAGTAAAAAATATGAAAAATGTCGGTCTAATTACAGGCGCTTCAAGTGGCTTGGGTAAAGAATTTGCGAGGATTCATGCATCTCGTGGTGGAGATTTAATCCTTGTTGCCAGAAGAGAATCCGAACTCATTACATTCAAAGAAGAACTTCAAGAGAAAAACAATGTTGATGTTTTAATTTTACCTTTCGATTTGACCGCTCCCGATTCAGTCGAAAAGATTGTTAATGAAATTGATGCCAAAGGAATTCAAGTTGACGTGCTTATTAATAACGCCGGTTTTGGTGGTTATGGTAATTTTCATGAGCGTGAACTCAATCGTGAATTGGAAATGATAAGACTGAATATTGAAGCCCTAACAAAGTTGACGCATTATTTGCTTCCTCAAATGTTGAAAAGGAATGAAGGTCATATTTTAAATGTTGCAAGTGTTGCCGGCTTTATGCCTGGACCTTTACAATCGGTTTATTTCGCAACCAAAGCATATGTGGTTTC
>CANHJY010000007.1 GCA_947461185.1 Flavobacteriales bacterium | reverse complement strand
ACGAAATTGCAAATTTTTGTGAGTTAGTTGGTGCAGATGTGGATAAAGTTCGTGCTGGAATAGGTTCAGATGATAGAATAGGAAAAAGATTCCTGTTTCCTGGTATTGGCTATGGTGGTTCTTGTTTTCCAAAAGATGTCCAAGCACTTGTTAAATCTGGTCAGGATAACCAATTTTCTTTTCACATTCTAAATGCTGTAATGTCAGTTAATGAAAGACAAAAAACGATAATTGTTCCAAAAATTAAAAACTATTTCAGTGAAAATCTGAAAGATAAAAAGATTGCAATTTGGGGTTTGTCATTTAAACCAGATACTGACGACATAAGAGAGGCTCCAGCGCTGTATGTAATAGAAGCCCTTTTGTCTGAAGGTGCGAAAATCTGTGCTTATGACCCTGAAGCAATGGAAAATGTTAAATCGCTTTTGGATGATAAAATTTCTTTTGCTTCAAATGAATACCAAGCATTGGAAAATGCGGACGCTTTAGTTATTTGCACCGAATGGGCAATTTTTAGAAATCCAGATTTTCAAAGAATTAAAGATGCTTTAAATCAATGTGTTATCTTTGACGGCAGAAATTTATTTGATCCGCAGGAAATGCAAGATAAAGGGTTTTTTTATAGTTCAATTGGGAGAAATACGATTTCCGATGGAAACTAGTTTAAAACAAAGAATTTTAATTACTGGGGCAGCCGGATTCCTGGGGTCACACTTATGCGATCGCTTCATTGCTGATGGATATAAAGTCGTGGCAATGGATAATTTGATAACAGGCAGATTAAAAAATATCGAGCATTTGTTTAAAAATGAAAACTTTGAATTTTATAACCATGATGTCTCGAAATTTATTCATGTATCCGGTCATTTAGATTATATACTTCATTTTGCATCTCCAGCAAGTCCAATTGATTATTTAAAAATTCCTATTCAAACCTTGAAAGTGGGGTCTCTAGGTATTCATAACTGTCTGGGATTAGCCAAAGCAAAAGGAGCTAAAGTTCTTATTGCATCAACTTCAGAAGTTTACGGTGATCCAACCGTTCATCCGCAGAATGAAGATTATTGGGGAAATGTAAATCCTGTTGGGCCAAGAGGAGTTTATGATGAAGCGAAAAGATTTCAAGAAGCCATTACGATGGCGTACCACAATTTTCACGGTATTGAGACGAGAATAGTTAGAATTTTTAACACCTATGGACCTCGGATGCGTCTGAATGACGGCCGTGTTTTACCTGCTTTTATTGGACAAGCATTGAGAGGTGAAGATTTAACCATTTTTGGTGATGGAAGTCAAACCCGTTCTTTCTGTTATGTTGATGATTTAATTGAAGGTATCGTTAGGCTTTTACATTCAGATTATGTTTATCCAGTCAATATTGGTAATCCAGATGAAATAACTATTAGTGATTTTGCGGAAGAGATAATTAAATTAACACAAACCAATCAAAAAGTGGTTTACAAGGATCTGCCTATTGATGATCCCAAACAACGTCAACCAGATATTACTCGGGCAAAAAAACTATTAAATTGGCAACCAAAAGTGAATCGCGCAGAGGGACTCAAAATAACTTACAACTATTTTAAGAGTTTAACTGAGGAAGAATTGTTGCAGACAGAACATAATGATTTTGATAAATATATAATAAGGTGAAAGATTATTTCGCACATGAAACTGCCGTCGTAGATGAGGGCTGTCAAATTGGTAAAGGAACAAAAATCTGGCATTTTAGTCATATAATGCCGAAGGCTGTAATTGGAGAAGCTTGCAATATTGGACAAAATGTTGTGATTTCACCTGAGGTGATTTTAGGTAAAAACGTTAAAGTTCAGAATAATGTGTCCATTTATACTGGGGTAACTTGTGATGATGATGTGTTTTTGGGACCTTCAATGGTTTTTACTAATGTTACGAATCCCAGAAGTGCAGTCAATCGCAGAGATCAGTATTCAAAAACACATGTTGGTAAAGGAGTGAGCATCGGTGCGAATGCAACCATTGTCTGTGGACACGATATTGGTAAATTTGCTTTTATTGGAGCAGGTGCCGTTGTTACCAAAAATGTACTACCTTACGCTTTGGTAGTTGGAAATCCAGCGAGACAAATAGGTTGGATTAGCGAATTTGGACACAGGTTGGAATTTAATGCTGATGCTGAGGCTATTTGCCCAGAAAGTAGTCAAAAATATGTTTTAGAAAATGGCGCTGTTGACAGAGCCGATTAATTTAAAATAAATGATTTCGAGCGATAAAGTTAGATTCGTAGTTATAGGAGCCGGCCACATTGGGAAAAGGCATGCCGAAATGATTCGTCGAGATGAAGAAGGTGAGTTAGTCGCACTTATCGATGTAAGATCGGTTCAAGAATGCATGGCTGAAGATTTCAATGTTCCGTTCTTTAATTCCTTTGATGAGTTACTTGAAGCAGGTTTAGCATTCGATGTGGTTAATGTTTGTACCCCTAATGGATTTCATGCCTCCCAAAGCATTGCTGCGTTAGAGGCAGGGAAACATGTTGTTTGTGAAAAACCTATGGGATTAACAAAAGACAGCTGTGAGAAAATAATCTACAAGTCTTTGCAAGTGAGTAAACAAGTGTTCTGTGTAATGCAAAACAGATACTCCCCACCTTCACAATGGATAAAATCCGTCATCGACCAAAAATTGCTCGGTGAAATCTTTATGGTGCAATTAAACTGTTATTGGAATAGAGATGATCGATATTATAAAGCCGATAGCTGGAAAGGAAAGAAAGATTTAGATGGAGGCACCTTGTTCACCCAGTTCTCCCATTTTATTGATATCATGTATTGGTTGTTCGGTGATATTGAAAATATTCAAGGAAAATTTGCTGATTTCACTCATGCAAATTCAACTGATTTCGAGGATTCTGGTTTCGTAAGTTTTGATTTTCATAACGGAGGAATGGGTTGTATAAACTATTCAACAGCCGTCGCTGATCAAAATCTCGAAAGCTCATTAACAATTATCGGTAAAAATGGAAGTGTGAAAATTGGAGGGCAATACATGAACGAGGTTGAGATATGTAATATTCAAGATTATGAAATGCCTCAATTGGCTCCAACAAATCCAGGAAACGACTATGGAGCATACAAAGGATCTGCTGCCAATCATAATTACGTTATCAAAAATGTAATTGATACATTAAAAGGACGAACGTCACCAACTACCAATGCTTTAGAAGGTTTAAAGGTGGTTGAAATTATTGAACGAATCTATAAAGTTAGAAATGAACAACTCGATTTATAATCAATTGCTTAGCAAAGAGGCAAAACTTGCCGTTGTTGGACTAGGCTATGTAGGGCTTCCTATTGCTTTGGAATTTGCACGAAAAATTAAAGTAGTGGGTTTTGATATTAATGCAGACCGAGTTGCGTTAATGCAAAAAGGTATTGATCCTAGTAATGAATTGGAATCAAATGATTTCCTAGGTTGTGACATCACATTTACAACTTCTTTGGACGATTTGAAAGATGTCAACTTCTTTGTTGTCGCGGTACCAACCCCAATAGATGATGCAAACTTGCCAAATTTGAAGCCGCTATTGAGTGCAAGTCAAACTGTTGGAAAGGTTTTGAAAAAAGGAGATTATGTAGTTTTCGAATCAACGGTTTATCCAGGTTGTACTGAAGAAGATTGCATTCCTGTTTTGGAGGAAATTTCTGGATTAAAATTCAAGGATGATTTCAAAGTAGGATATTCGCCTGAAAGAATTAATCCTGGAGATAAAGAACATACGCTACAAAATGTTGTTAAGGTTGTATCCGGATGTTGCGAAGTTTCTTTGGATGAGATAGCAAAGACATACGAGTTGGTTGTCAGTGCTGGTGTCCATAGAGCAGCAAGTATCAAGGTTGCGGAAGCTGCAAAAATTATCGAGAATACCCAAAGGGATGTTAATATTGCGCTTATCAATGAATTATCAATAATATTCAACAAATTGAAGATTAATACCTTTGATGTGCTTGAGGCTGCGGGGACTAAATGGAACTTTCTGAAATTTTCCCCAGGTTTAGTAGGAGGGCATTGTATCGGTGTTGACCCTTATTATTTAACGCATAAAGCACAGCAAGCAGGATATCATTCAAAAGTTATCACTAGCGGACGATATGTTAATGATTCAATGGGTTTTTACATTGGAAAACAAACCGTAAAAAAAATTATTGCTCAAGGAAAACATATTCAAGATGCCAAGGTTCTCGTTATGGGGGCAACCTTTAAAGAAGATGTTAGTGATATCAGAAATTCTAAGGTAATTGATGTGGTTAATGAATTGAAATCTTTTCAAGTTCACGTCGACGTGATTGATCCTCATGCATCCTCAGAAGAAATGATTCACGAATATGGAATTGGTCTAGTTACTCAAACAGGTAATGATTATGATGCCATTATTGTGGCAGTTAATCACAAAGAGTTTATTAGTAAAAACGAAGATGACTTTAAACAGCTACTTAAAGACCAAAAAGGAGTTTTTGTTGACGTAAAAGGAATTTTTAAAAACCAATTTAAAGATTTGGAATATTGGTCATTATAAAACCATTTTAAGATGCATTTTAAGAAAAAAATTCTTGTAACAGGTGGCGCGGGTTTTATAGGATCACATTTAGTAAGACATTTCGTAAACAAGTATCCTGATTACCTAATAATCAATTTTGATAAATTGACTTATGCAGGTAATTTAGAGAATCTTTCAGATATTGAAACAGCATTAAACTATAAATTTTTTAAAGGCGATATCGTAGAAAAAAATGATATTCTGGAGGCCTTTCAAAAATATGAATTTACCGATGTAATTCACTTAGCTGCGGAATCCCATGTAGACCGTTCAATCGAGGGGCCAATGGATTTCGTAATGACAAATGTCGTCGGAACCGTAAACTTACTTCAGATTTGTAAGGAAAAATGGCAAGGAAATAACCACGTTTTTCATCATGTTTCAACCGATGAGGTCTTTGGAAGTTTAAATGAAGAGGGCTTCTTTCTTGAAACGACTGCCTACGATCCCAGAAGCCCATATTCCGCATCAAAGGCATCGTCTGATCATTTCGTTCGTGCTTTTTACCATACCTATGGTTTTCCAATTAAAATCTCCAATTGTTCCAACAATTATGGAAGTCACCACTTTCCAGAGAAACTAATTCCTTTAATGATTAATAATATTTTAAATCACAAACCACTTCCAGTTTATGGTAATGGTTCTAATATCAGGGATTGGCTATGGGTTGTGGATCATGTAAGCGCTATTGATGCCATCTTTCATGATGGACATATTGGATCTTCGTATAACGTCGGTGGTTTAAATGAATGGACAAACATCGATTTGGTGAAATACTTATGTGAAGTGATGGATCGGGAGCTGGGAAGACCATTAGGAACGTCCGAAAAACTTATTGTTTTTGTCGAAGATAGAAAAGGACATGATCATCGTTATGCCATTGATGCATCAAAATTGGTTAATGATTTGGGATGGAAACCTTCCGTAACTTTTGAGGAGGGATTAGCCTTGACTGTAAAATGGTATCTAGAAAATCAATCCTGGATTGAAAAGGTTACTTCAGGCGCCTATCAATCCTATTACGAAAAAATGTATAATACCAAATAAACTAATGGGTTGGTTGGGGAATGTCTTCTCTTCAAAGAAGAATCAATTATCTGAATCGTTCGATATTAGCAGAATAAGAACAGATATGCATAGTCATATCATTCCTGGAATCGATGATGGAGCCCGTTCTATTGATGAATCTATTGCTATAATTCAAAAATTGAAGTCCTTAGGTTATCAAAAGCTAATCACTACTCCTCATATTATGGCTGAGGTTTATCCAAATAATCGCCAAACAATAACTTCTGGTTTAGATGCGTTGAAAAAAGAACTTGATCGCCTGCAATTGGAAATAGAAATTGAAGCCGCCGCTGAGTACTATTTTGATGATAACTTTTTCCAAAATGTCCAGAAAGGAGACGTGCTAACATTTTCTGATAATTATGCACTCGTTGAGTTTTCCTTTCATTCAGAACCAAGTAATGAGAATGTCTTGTTTTTTGAAATGCAAATGAAAGGATACAAACCAGTCCTAGCGCATTTTGAACGCTACACTTATTTTAACGAATTTCTTGATAAAGCTAAGTTATATAAGGAGTTGGGCGTAAATATTCAAATGAATTTAAACTCCTTAACCGGGCATTATGGTCAAACAGTAAAAAAACAGGCAGAGAAATTAATTGAGAGTAATTTAGTTGATTTCGTTGCGACTGATTGTCACCGTATACAACATTTGACATTATTGGAGGCACACATTAATGATTATTATTTCTGTAAGTTAAATAGCCTAGACTTTAAAAACGCAATTCTTTAAAGAATTTTTTAAATTATATACCACGGTAGTCAATATATTTGTGAAAATTTACAAATGGAGAATTATTTATCACTTTGTTTTGCGTTGCTTACACTTTTTGTTTTTGGAATTTTGTATTTCAATAAAATAAGGCTAATTAATGCTTCATATTTTCTATTGGGTATCGGCATTGCCACCCTTTTTAGTTTGGCAATAACTTCAGATGACAAAATAAATTTATTCATTTCATTTGCTTCGCTGCTGCTTGTTTCTTTCCTTATAACTGGGCTCAAAAAAATCAAAGTAACGACTAAGGAATTAATAGTTTTATTATTTTGCGGACTCACAATTTTAATTAATTGGGATTCCAGTGTAACAATTCAAGATTATACTTTTAATATAGGGTTTATTCATTTGTTTCTTCTAATTCTTGGTGCTGCGACCCATCTACTGACTTCTTTGAAGATCAAAATACTAAACAAGTTTTACCCTAATTTTGATCAAGCCGCTTTTCAGCTTTCTCTTAATACATTGACTATTGCAATTGCGATTTACCTTGGTAGTTTTTTCGCATCTTTTTTTGGTGTTTTTTTGGTTGGTTTAGGTGGGATTGCTTCAGCATTTCATAATAGAAATTTTCAATTTCCTATTTTTCTTTTAGGCTACTCCATATTAGCTTATTTCATTGAATTTCAAAACATTGAAACCGTCGATTTTTCGCTCGGAAAAATATTGTTTGGGTTTTTACTTGGCGTCTTTTTTATCCTTAGTTCTAAGGCGTTTAACAATTCTGAAAAGCGTAAAATTGTCCCCAATCTTTTTTTAATTCTCATCCAATCTTTTCTTACCTTTTTAATAATATGGCTTGGAACCCAAAAAACAGATTTGGGAGGATTTGATGCTTATTTGGCCTCTATTTTCGGGATCATAACTGCCCAATTATTTATCGGTGAAATGCTTATTAATTTATTGGTATTATTGATTTCCTTAACTACCGGACTTATAGCTGCTGTAAATTTAAAATCAGATGTTGTATCAGTCCAGCAAACAATCAGCTTACCAAAGAATTTAATTAAGTCTGATGTGAAAAATGAAAAAGATGTAGATCCTTTTGATATTCCTGGCATGAGCATTAATGATATCATTGGGAATTATAAAATTGATCAAACAACTTCCGAATTAACCTTTGAGTTAGGTCCGAAAGGTGGTCGAACAAAAGGAGCTATCAAATCGTTTTCCGGAAAAGTGAATTTGCGCAAATCGATAGATAATTCGAGTTTTAAAGTTGACCTCCCTGTTTCAAATTTAACAACATTCAATTCCTACCGTGATGAAACACTTATGGAAGACACCTATTTCAATAGTTCTAAATTTCCTAAAATGAATTATCAATCTAAGAAAATGGATCAGCGCAATGATTATTATGTCTTAAGCGGTAATTTCGAAATGCTAGGTAATAAAAAAGAGCTCGAAGTTGAGGTTAAATATATTGGTAAAAATGAAAATGGCACACCCGTTTTAATAGGTAAATCTAGTCTCGACAGAACCCTTTTTGGAATGCAACCCGATCCAAAGGAAGGAAATGTAGTAGATTTTCAATTTAAAATTGAACTGCTAAAAATAAAGTAATGAAGAAGTGATTTTTTTGTCACTGAAGATTAAGGTTGGAAAAGGGATTTTTAAATAATTGATTTGCTTTAATAAACCTTTTGCCCATTTAGATTTAACAGGTAACTTAGATAAATCAATGTCTAGAGAAAATAGTATTTCTCTTTGCGCATTGAATTCGTAAATATTTCCATTCTGATTGACTGAAAAATAATCGCTATCAGCCTTTAGTTTCTGATCAGCACTATATCCAACAGAAAGACATAACCAACTTGGAAAATTAGATTGTTTGAAAAATTGACCGGGACTAAAACTCAACCAATAGGTTTGACCATTATAATCTTTTAATATTCTTTCCGCGAAATTATTACCTAATATTTCAGGCCTATATTGCGCATAATTAGTTAAGTGTGAAGAAAACTTTAATCTGAAAAGTGGTTCATCTAAAAATAATTCTTGTCCAAGATATAGGATGCTCCCAAGTGTATTTGCCCCTATATCACAAAAAGAAAAACCCCAATCCGGACTAAGACCATCGAATATTTCTAATGTTGTTTGATAGGCAAATCCTAAAGAGGCTCCTATAACTGAAGCTTTTTTTGGTGAAATTCCACTCCATTTGAACAAGTCACCAGTAAATTGACTAATCATGTAACTAGTATACATATGTCCGGCTTTGTCCATTTGCAACCAGTTACCGCAATCGTTGAATGTATGGAATTGACCCAGCCCAGATTTTTTATACCAAACATGATAAAGGCCAATCAGACTGCCAGAACCAACTATGCCAATGGAGGAAGCGCTAACAACTAATTTCTTATGATCAATTTTTTCATTCGATAATATTTTTTGCGCCCGCATTTCATAGCTGTTACTGCTAATCAAAATTATTAAGAGTATAAGCTTCCAATTCATGATGTAAACAAGTTGTTAAATTAATCAAATTGAACTATTTGTTAATAAAAATGACCAATTGATAAAATTTTTAGGCTGCTATTGAGTTAATTTTAGGTGCGAATAAAGATGAAATGAATAAAATAAGAAAGGATTGGAATGACATTAAAATCAACGACAGTTGGGCGATTTTTAAAATCATGTCAGAATTTGTGGAAGGATATGAAAAAATGGCTAAAATTGGGCCCTGTATTTCAATTTTTGGTTCAGCAAGAACTAAAGAAGAGAATCCTTACTACAATATTGGGGTCGAAATTGCTGAATTGCTTGCCGAGGCAGGTTACGGAGTGATTACTGGAGGTGGACCTGGCATCATGGAAGCGGCAAATAAAGGTGCACAAAAAGGTGGAGGAAAGTCGGTTGGATTAAATATCGATCTCCCTTTTGAACAAAATCATAATCCATTTATTGACCCAGAACATAATCTCGAATTTGATTATTTCTTCGTTAGGAAAGTAATCTTTGTTAAATATGCACAAGGTTTTGTAATTCTTCCTGGTGGTTTTGGTACGCTTGATGAGGTTTTCGAAGCCTTGACACTCATTCAAACCAAAAAAATTAACAGAAGACCAGTGGTTTTAATCGGTAAATCATATTGGTCAGGTCTCATTTCTTGGATAAATGATGTTATGCTGCATCAAGAAAATAACATATCTGCTGTGGATATGAACCTTTTATCTTTAGTTGATACCGCTAAAGAAGCTTTTGATTATATCGATGACTTCTACAAGACACATGAACTTTCACCTAACTTTTAATTTCAGATGTTTGAACAATAAAGCCTTACATTATTTTCTATATTTGTGTTCATATTGGATTTATGGAATTCTTTAAAAAACTTAAACTATTTTTCTGGAGCAAGCATTTCCTTAAACATTTTGGTTTAATCATATTGTTTTATCTCTTGGTTATAAGTATAACAATTTTCTATTTGGATGCATATACCAATCATGGACAAAAAATTAAAGTGCCAAATTATATAGGCAAAACCCTAAATAGTGTCAAAGGAGATATAGAAAGCCTCGGTCTGCAATATGAAGTGTTGGATTCGATTTACAAACCTGAATTACCAATCGGAACAATTTTAGAGCAAGACCCTGAACCTACAGATTTATCTCAACTATATGTTAAAGATGGAAGGATTATTAGGTTCAGAGTATCTAAAAACAAAGATTTTAAGCAGCTTCCGAATTTGATTAATTACATGGAAAGCTTCGCCGTTGATGTTTTGAAAAATAGAAGTTTTAAGTATGTCGTTCAGTACAAACAAACTACTCAAGAGGATGGTGCAGTGTTGGATCAATTGTTTAACGGAAAGTCCGTTCGAGGAGGTGAATGGCTGCCTATAGGTTCAACTATTGTGTTAATTGTTGGTGAAAATAATACGCCCGAACCTGTCGAGCTACCTAATTTATATGGTTTAACAATTTCTGAAGCGCAACAACGTATATCAGCAATTGGTGATTTTGAATTGATAACGATTTGTTCTGACTGTATAACAAGTGAAGATTCTCTAATGGCAAGAATTTCAATGCAGCAGCCTGAATACTTGGAAGGTGTTAAAATCGCAGTTGGAACCCCAATAAAGATTTTTGTTAGTAAAGATTTTGTCCCTCAACCTATCGAGGTTCCTGAAACAGAGGAAAGTCAACCAATTATTCAATAAAATGAAGATTTTTGAGATGAAATATTTTACTACAATTTTGTTTATTTCTCTTGGTTCTTTTTTGTTTTCTCAAAAAGAGGGACTTTCTCCTTTGAAATATAATTTGGAATTGTTGGATATGAAATCAACGAATAAAGCAAAATCGTTGTCAACTACATTCGATAGCACATTTATTTATTACAGCGATACCCTGGAATTACCTTTCTTTGATGAGTTTTCATTAAATCATTTTCAATCTTATAATAACGATTTTAATGCCCCGGGAGTAAGTTCTGACAAAAAGTATAGAATTTTAGATAATGTCACATCTCTGCCTATTTCAAATGGAATATTCTACACAGATCAACAAACTTTTAGAAGAACTTACGACGCTAATTCCCAATTAAGCACGGATGATTATTTTTTACCAATTACATTTCAAGTAGGTGATTTGAGTGTGTACCCAGTTGTATATGTGCCAACTGATCTTTACCCTCCTTACTATATATATGATACAATCGGAATCACCGATGTATCTGATACCGTTTGGATTGCAAACCCAACTTTTTATCAAGACTCTGCAACCCAGTTTTTTGCGACATTAAATGATCCGAACGCTTACTGGTTGGATGATTTTGCTTACCATAATTATCGATTTGCAATAAACCCAAGGTCATTGGGAGTAGCTACTTTTGATGGGCTTGATGCAAGTGGTTATCCTTATCAAATCAATTCAACAATTACTAATTATGCTGATTTTTTAACTTCAAAGCCACTCAATTTAGAAGGTTTGGATGCGTCAGACTCGGTTTATTTTAGTTTTTTATTCCAAGCAGAAGGTTTTGGAGATGTTCCAGAAGCATCAGATTCGCTAGTAGTTGAGTTTTATGCTAAGGAAATTGATCAGTGGTTTCGTGTTTGGAGCACATCTGGCGATCAAGTTTCCGATTTTAAGGTTGGTCATATAAATATTAGTGATCCGAAATATTTTAAAAAAGGATTTCAGTTTAGATTCAAAAACTATGGTGCTTTGTCAGGAATGCTTGATGTTTTTAATATTGATTATGTTCATTTAAGAGCACTCTCAGGCTATCAAGACACCCTTTTCAAAGATTTTGCGTTTGTCTATCCGATTGGTTCGCTTTTGAATACTTATACATCTGTACCCTGGGATCATTATAAAAACAACCCCGCAGGCAAAATGAATGATTCTTTTGTAGTGACTTTGCATAATGGAAGTAATTTGCCAGAAAACAATCAAAATGGACAAGTTAGTGTAAGTTACAACGGGGTGAATGAAGGATCTTTTCTTTTAAATGCACAAAACCTCTCAGGTGGAAGTCTAAACTATGATCCTAATACAACATACGCCACAAATCATGATTTGTCCTCTGGTTATCAATTTGATACAGCAAAGTTAGGCAATTATCAGTCGTTTGACTTGCTCTGTACAGCCTCTGCTCAATTCCCAAATTTGGCGCAAAATGATTCAACTCAAGGTGCTCAAATATTTTCTAATTATTACAGTTATGACGACGGATCTGCTGAAGCTGCCTATGGCCCAACTGGAACACAAGCAAGATTAGCGATTAAGTATGAAGCATACGAACCAGATTCACTTATTGGAATAGCTATTCATTTTGTTCCGTCAGTTGTGGATGTTTCCAATAAGTTATTTTTATTGTCAGTTTGGGATAATAACAATGGAATACCCGGACAGTTGCTGTATGAAGATAATGTTTTCTTTCCAAGACAACCGGAATATGGAGCACAAGCGAATGAGTTTCACAACTATTTATTTGTAGATACGCAAAAGGTTAATGTTGGAACTCAATTTTTTGTCGGTTGGAGGCAGTTTGATGCTGAACGATTAAATGTTGGGCTAGATAGAAACCTAGACAATTCGCAGTATACCTATTACAGTGTGAACGGAGGAGCTACTTGGAATCAATCAATCATTGATGGGTCTGTTATGATAAGACCAATTTTTTCCACAGCCTTGGATGCCGAATTAGGACTGCCAAATATTGCAAATGTTCCAGCCAAAAGTGTTCGTGTTTATCCAAATCCAGTTCTCAACGAACTATATGTTCAAGTGGAGCAAATTGATTACACGGGTATGGAACTTATATCTTTAGAGGGAAAAATACTTAAGACCGAAAAGGATAAGAATTATTTAGATCTATCAGATTTGCCATCTGGATATTATTTTTTAAATGTTTACGGATTTGATGAACTTTTTAAAATTGTAAAATATTAATGGAAGATATAATTCGAGAGCAAGATAATGACGAGGAAGAATTATACGAACATTTTAACATAAAAGTAGATCTTGGCCAAGAAACGGTTCGAATTGACAAATTTTTAATTGACCGTCTACCCAATACTTCAAGAAATAAAATTCAGTCCTCCGCAAAAAATGGGAATATCAGGGTTAACGGACTCGTGGTTAAATCGAATTATAAGGTAAAGCCTAAAGATGAAGTTTCTATCGTGCTTCCTTATCCCGTTAGAGAGATAGAACTTATTCCTGAAAACATTCCGCTGCACGTAGTTTATGAGGATGATAGTCTTGTAATAGTGAATAAACAGGCAAATATGGTCGTGCATCCAGGTTATGGCAACTATAAAGGTACATTGGTGAATGCATTAGTATACCATTTCAATAATTTGCCAAAAATCCCCAATGATTATTATGGTCGTCCTGGTTTAGTTCATCGAATAGATAAGCATACTACCGGTTTACTTATTATTGCCAAAACCGAGCATGCCTTGACGCATTTGGCTAAACAGTTTTATGATAGGGTTATTCAACGTAGATATTTGGCCTTGGTTTGGGGAGATGTTAAAGAAGATGGGACTATTTGTGCAAATCTCGGCAGGTCTCCCAAGAATCGGAAGGTTATGACTGTGTTTGAGGACGAAAGTCAAGGAAAACATGCTATAACGCATTATAAGGTTCTTGAAAGATTTGGACTTGTTACCCTTGTGGAATGTAAATTAGAGACAGGACGTACGCATCAAATTCGTGTTCACATGAAGCATTTGGGACATCCATTATTCAATGATTTAGAGTATGGTGGAGATCAAATTATCAAGGGGGTGAGTTTTTCCAATTACAAAAAATTCATCGAAAATTGTTTTGAGCTAATTCCAGGGCAGGCATTACATGCGGCAACACTGGGTTTTGAGCATCCAGAAACAGGTCAAAAACTAAGTTTTGAAATCCAGTTGCCAGATGGTTTCGAACAACTTCTAGATAAATGGAGAAACTATACTTTAAATTCAAGATTGACATGATTCGGGCCTAACGGATTAATAACCGTAATGTATGTTTTGTTTTTTTTTTTTATTAATTCATTCAAATTTGATGATATTTCACAAATTATTATTTTCTTCGCTAATTATTTCCTAATTGAAAAGTATTACTATGTTCTATAAATTACTTTTACCGATAATATTCTCGGGATTCTCTATGGTTTTATTTGGTCAGTCCAAATATGTTGTTGAAGCCAATGATTATTTTAATCGCAATATGTATTGTGAAGGTGCTGCAAAGTGTATCATGGCATACAATAAAATCAAAAAATCAGGAAAGCAAGCACTCAAAGATAAAGGAGATATGGCATTTAAAACGGGCGAATGCTATCGCTTTACTGATAAATTCAAAGAAGCTAATGAATGGTATGAGCGCTCGATTTTGCTTGATTTTCAAAAAATAAATCCAGAATTGTTGTTCAATAACGGTGAAATGTTGAGAATGATGGGTGAATTCGAAAAGGCGCAAACAAGCTTTGAAAAATATCAAACATTAGTTCCGGGTGATGAACGTATTGAATTGGCTATTGAGAATTGTAAAAACGCGAAAGATTTCATTAAAGACCAAACAAAACACGTTATCGAAAATGCAGGGTCAATCAACAAAAAAGGAATTGATATGGCGCCAACTTTTGATATAAAAGAAAATCGCATGTATTTCGCTTCAAGTCGCGATGCTAATGTCGGAGATCTGGACCCCATTTCTTGTGATAAATTCATGGATATTTGGGTTACAGAATTTGATAAGAATGGCAACTTCAGCGAACCAAAACCAGCTGATCTCTCAGGAATGGTAAATACCGGAGATCATGAGGGCTCTGTTTGTTTTGATGGCAAAAAGACCATGTTCTTTACCAGATGTCCGGATATGAAAAAACAAAATTTAGGCTGTGATATTTGGATGGTAAAGAGAAGTGGTAAAGAAGATTGGGATACTCCAGTAAAATGTAATTTAAAGGAAGGCTTTAATGATAGTGTTTCCGTTGGTCACCCTTGCGTAGCAGAGGACGGCTTGTTTTTGATTTTTGCTTCAGATATGCCTGGGGGTATAGGAGGTAAAGATTTATGGTATTCAACTTACAACAAAAAAGCGGACTCTTGGGCAAAACCAATTAACATGGGTAAAGGTATCAATACCGTTGGTAATGAATTGTTCCCAACATTTGGTAAGGATGGAAAGCTTTATTACTCTTCTGATGCAATGATGGGACTTGGAGGTTTGGATATTTACGCTGCAGAAAAAGTGGAAACTGCTGATACTTTTTATTGGCAAAATCCAGTGAATCTAAAGTCGCCTATCAATTCTGAAAATAATGACTACTCTTTATATGAATTTACTGACAAAGAGGGTTACTTTACTTCAGAAAGAAAAGATCCGAATGGGGTGTTTAACGCTGATATTTATAGTTATGTATTACCTCCAAATCTTTTCGATCTTCAAGTTATTGTGAGTGAAAGAATTGATAAGTCAGTAAGAATTCAAGATGCAAAAGTTAGTGTTTCTGGTTCTGATGGTTCTAAATGGGAAGGATATACTAAGAAAAATGGATACACCATTTTGTGGGATAAAAAAGCCGATGGAAATCGTTACATCAACGCAGGTGTCCAGTATCAAATTTCTGTATCTAAGGAAGGTTATTACGAAAACAAAAAGATCGAAAAATTCACCACAGAAGGTTTGAATGATGACCAAAGTTTTGTAATTGAAATGGATTTAATTCCAATCAAAAAACCAATACGTCTTCCAGAGGTGCGTTATGTATTCAACCAATGGGTATTCGTTAATGATTCAACCATTCAATCTCAAGATTCTTTGATATATGTTTTTAATCTATTGAAAGACAATCCTGAAATAGTATTAGAATTGAGTTCTCATACTGACTCACGTGGAACTGCAGATGCTAATCAGAAATTATCAGAAAATCGTGCTAGAGCATGTTATAAATATCTCGTAGAAGAAAAAGGTGTTGATCCAAGAAGAATTGTGCCTTCTGGTAAAGGAGAATCAGTTCCAAGAACGGTATATAAAAAAGGTAATGAATATTTGGTTGCACAACCAATAGACATGACTGGTGTAGAAACTATTGTTCTTACCGAAACCTATATCAATCAGTTTCAGAAAACCAACAAAACACTATTTGAAACATTGCATCAGTTAAATCGTCGTACCGAAGGTGCTGTGTTGAGTACAGACTTTGACCCAGCAACTTCGCCAGCGGCTAATGCTAAGTATTTACAATTCGTAAAATACCCTTGATTTTAATTGAATAACTATTCAAAAAGCGCCCTAGTGGCGCTTTTTTCGTTATATTGGGTTATATGAATGAATATTACCTGCACTACCTATGGACAAATAAAAGCCTACCATTTCATCAAATGAAACTTGTTGACGGTCGAGAATTTAAAATTCTTGATTTTGGTCAATACAATCCTGTTGAATCTGGACCAGATTTTTCAAATGCAAAAATTATTATTGATGGAATTACGTGGTGTGGTAGTGTGGAAATTCACGTAAAAAGTAGTGACTGGTTCAAACATAAGCATCATAAAGACAAGGCTTATGATAATGTAATTCTTCATGTTGTACTTAATTCTGACAAATTAGTTGTTCAAAATGGAATTTCTATTCCCGAAGTAAGTTTAGGTGAATTTATTGATTTAGAACATT
>CANHJY010000006.1 GCA_947461185.1 Flavobacteriales bacterium | reverse complement strand
TAATTTCCGGTAAATAGATTTATCTTACCAAAATCAATGTCACAAATGTGCGTACAAACGGTATCCAAGAAGTGTCTGTCGTGGGAAACAACGATCACCGTATTTCTAAAATCCAATAAAAAATCTTCTAACCACCCAATAGTTTTTAAGTCAAGGTCGTTGGTAGGCTCATCAAGAACAAGGACATCTGGGTTTCCAAAAAGCGCTTGGGCAATTAATACGCGAACTTTCAAATCAT
Organism: Flavobacteriales bacterium; assembly: GCA_947461185.1. GTDB lineage: Bacteria > Bacteroidota > Bacteroidia > Flavobacteriales_D > Crocinitomicaceae > M0103. The sequence goes on along the minus strand of CANHJY010000006.1, from coordinate 17,356 downwards.
TAGAAAGTTCCTGCATTTTTAAATAATGTTTAGACTCTTCAATACCTAAGTTACTCAGAAGCGAAGCTGCATCTGTTTCTGCATTCCATCCTTCTAAATCTGCGAATTCGCCCTCTAATTCAGCAGTCCGCATACCGTCTTCCTCTGAAAAATCAGGTTTTGCATAAAGGGCGTCTTTTTCAGTCATGATTTCATAGAGCCTTTTATGGCCCATAATCACTGTATGCAACACTTCACAATGATCAAATTCGAAGTGATTTTGCTTAAGTACAGCCATTCTTTTCCCAGGTTCCAGCTCCACTCTTCCTGTCGTTGGATCTTGTTCACCGGTTAATATTTTCAAGAACGTTGACTTACCAGCACCATTTGCGCCGATAACACCGTAGCAATTTCCATTAACAAATTTGACATTAACCTCATCAAAAAGCACACGTTTACCAAATTGAAGAGAAAGATTATTTACAGCAATCATATGACATTATAAATTTGGGTGCAAAGATAGCTAAAGGAGAGGGATTATCCTACCAACAAAAAGACGAAAAGCGAGAATATGGTATTTATCTCAATTATCCATCCAGTGCAAATTTCTTGAATATAGAATGGTAAAAAGAGAAGCGAAAAACAATTCCCAAACAATTAAAAATGAAATAATATCTGCTGCTGGAAGAAATAGGTAATATCTTAAAATATTGAATAAACCATACCCTATGTAAAGTTGAAAACCTAATCTTTTGCCCTGGAACATAAAAAAAACAGCAATAAAGCCAAGAGCGATTACAACAAGATACACCAAATTAAAAGCATAAAAATTTTCGTTAATCCCTTCTGTCATTCTAATAAATGTATTTAAGGTCTCAGCAACAGAATTGTCCCCTGAAGTCTTAATGGGTTCAAGAATCTTGGCAATTTCAATACGCTGAAGCTTTAAATCTTCATCATTTAGCGGTCCTGAAATAAATGATGTTAGGGTTGAAATCCAACTCAAACCAATATATACAAAGCTTAATATGCACAATACTAATAGAAAAGTAGGACGTTTTGGTTTTTGAACTTCTCCAAATTCAATTTCATTTTCGTAATCAATCATTTTGAAAATTATTTGTTTTTACAAAATTGACACTTTTTTTCATTAACGGATGTAGGTAGGTATCATTCTCTACGAAAGGGACATCTGCTCTGTATTTTGAAAGTAATTTTTCCAATTGTGTAGCGGTTTTATTTGGTTTTCTGAAATGCAAAGCTTGAGCGGAATTCATTAGCTCAATTCCCAAAATACTATAACAATTCTCAATAACTCTGTAAAGTTTAGTAGCAGCATTTGCACCCATACTCACGTGATCCTCTTGCCCATTGGATGAGTCTATTGAATCTATTGAAGCAGGTGTGCACAATTGTTTATTTTGACTAACAATCGATGCTGCAGCATACTGAGGAATCATAAATCCAGAATTTAAACCAGGGTTGGCGACCAGAAATGCCGGCAAACCTCGAGTTCCAGATATTAATTTGTAAACCCTTCTTTCTGAAATACTTCCTAATTCTGCAAGCGCTATTGCAAGAAAATCCATAATCAAAGCCAAAGGTTGACCATGAAAATTGCCTGCGGATACCACAGCATCTTCTTCGGGGAAAATTGTAGGGTTGTCGGTAACTGCATTTATTTCTCTCTCGGCTATTAATGTTGCATAATCGATGGTATCCTTGGAAGCGCCATGCACCTGGGGGATACAACGAAATGCATACGGATCCTGAACATGTTGTTTTGGTAGCGAGCAAATTTCACTTTCTGAGAGCAATTCTCTAATTTTCCTAGCTGTTTCTATTTGACCAACTTGTTTGCGAATTTGATTCACATTATCATCAAAAGGATTTGATCTTCCATGGTAGGCATCAATGGATAGCGCAGCGATACAATTCCATTTTTCCCATAACTTTTTTCCTTCAGTTACTGCAAAAGATAAATATGCACCCATAAACTGCGTTCCGTTTAATAATGCAAGTCCTTCTTTTGATTTTAGTCGAATAGGTTTTAAATTGAGTAGAATATACAACTCATTCGTATGATGTTTTTTACCTTGATAATACACTTCCCCTTCTCCGATTAAAGGAAGTGACAAATGAGCCAGTGGAGCCAAATCTCCAGATGCACCAAGGCTACCCTGTTCATAGACAAGTGGAAGAATATCGTTATTAAAGAAATACATTAATCGTTCTACAGTGTCCAATTGTACGCCTGAATTTCCATGAGAAAGACTTAAAATTTTCAATAACAACATGCGCTTCACCATAAATTGAGGAACCTCTGCTCCTAAACCGCATGCATGGGAACGCACTAAGTTCACTTGCAATTGTTCCAAATTCTCTGGTGAGATTACGGTGTCACAAAGAGAACCAAAACCTGTATTTATGCCGTAGATAATTTCTTCTTCAGCATCCATTTTTCTATCTAAATATTCACGACAAGTTTGAATAGCTATTTTGGCTTCTTCACCTAAAACAAGCAAATAACCTTGATCGATTATTTCTGATATTTCATCAATAGTTACCCACTGATTATTTATGATAAATTTTTCCATTTATTCTTTTTAAGAAGCTATTTAATCATGGCTAAAAGTCCGTTAAGATCGACAGACGACTGCTCTCCGGTTTCCATATTTTTCAGCTGAATGCTATTATTTTTATATTCTTCCTCTCCAATCAATGCTACGAATTTTGCCTTAATATCATTAGCATACTTCATTTGCTTTTGCAGTTTCGAGGATGAGGGATACAATTCACAAGAAATTCCATTTTTTCTTAAATGTTGAACCCATTTCAAACAGCGTCTTTGCTCTTTCGCTCCGAAATTTACAAATAGGACTTGTATATTATTTCCAGAATCATCTGGGAACAATTGCAATTCATTTAGGACGTCATAAATTCTATCGGCACCAAAAGAAATACCTACACCAGACATATTTTTCAGCCCAAATGTTTCCGTTAGATTATCGTATCGACCTCCACCACAAATACTACCCATATTAACACCATTTGCTTTGACTTCGAAAATAGCACCTGTATAGTAATTTAAACCTCTTGCTAGCGTAAAATCAATTTCTAGTTTAGCTTTATTCAAGCCAATATCATTAACATTGTCAAGGATGAATTCCAATTCTTCTATCCCTTTTTGCCCAACTTCACTTGAGATTAAGAAAGTTTTCATGACTTCCATTTTTTCCTCATTATTGCCTGTCAATGCAAACAATGGTTTCATCTTTTCAATAGCTGATTCTGAAATTCCTTTGATAAGCAGTTCGTTTATCACTCCCTCCTCACCTATTTTATCTAGTTTATCCAAGGCAATTGTTAAATCAATAATTCGTGTTGATTCACCTGTTACTTCAGCAATGCCTGTTAGGATTTTTCGATTATTCATTTTTATGGTAAAATCCGGAATTTTTAATGCTGAAAGCACCTCGTCGAACAGTAACACAAAGTCTATTTCATAAATTAATGATTCAGATCCAACGGCATCAGCATCACATTGATAAAACTCTTGATATCTTCCATGCTGCGGCCTATCAGCTCGCCATACAGGTTGAATTTGATAGCGTTTGAATGGGAATGCCAATTCATTTTGATGTTGAACGACAAAACGAGCAAACGGAACGGTTAGGTCATATCTCAATGCTTTTTCAGAGATTGAATTAGAAAACTTAGGTAGCTCTTTATTTTCTAGAGCCATTACATCAGCTTTCAACAACTTATCTCCTGAATTAAGAATCCTGAATATAAGTCTATCGCCTTCATCCCCATATTTCCCCATCAATGTGGAGGACAATTCAAAAGAAGGCGTTTCTATAGGTTGAAAACCATATTTTTCGAAAGCAGTTTTTATTGTATTAAAGATATGCGTTCTTTTAGCCACTTCTTCAGGTAAAAAATCACGGGTTCCTTTTGGTATTGCAGGTTTTACAGCCATTTAATATTTCCAGTTTGAATATTTATAATAAAATGAGAAGGGTACTCCAAATCGATTAAAGATTTAACTGTTTAGCATATTGTTCAATAATTTCCATTGTTTGAGGATCATCTTTCATTGCAAATTTAGCTTTCATTATTATTTGTTCAACCTTGGTTAACCAAACTTTCCTCATAGATTCTTTATTGCGGTCTTCTGGGTGAGTGATTCCTAAAAACTTTCTTATCTTGACTGTTGCTTCCGGAATAGCGAGAGCAAAAAACTCAAGCAAGTCATCCTTTGAATTAGAAATTGGAAAGGATCGAATTAATTCCATCTTTTGTAAATCAGTTTCGTCATGATATGAACCACGTAAATTACTCATCATGAGTGCCCCAAATGCTTTTATGGGATTATCGTTAATCACCCTTTTACTTTCAATTTCCATCAATTTTTGATGTAAAATTTTTACAGAACCATTTGCATTGATATTTGTGAATTCATAACCACAAAAGGAACAATGTGTCGTAAAAGATTCGAACGGGGCATTACAATTGGAACATTTTGTTGAATCCCTAGAATCATGATCTAATTCTCTTTTTGAATTAAAATCATCAACTTGATCACTTTCTTGCTGACGCTTTTGATTAAGCAACTGATGAAGGCGACCTTCGAGCATCATTTCAGCCTCGTCCATATCAACACCTAATTCTTCAGCCTTTTTAAAAATAACTGCACGCTCCTTATCTTTAATGGTGCCATCAGCTATTGCCAAATCTATATATTTCAAAAGATCCTCATTCATTTTACTGTAGGATTCATTTACTGGTTAAAGCAAAAACATTTTTTCTTTCATATCTGTTTCCGTAATTCCTAACCATTTCAGGACGTTATCGCTCCATATACTATCTGCTTCACTTTGTTTCAAAATACCAGCCTCGACTGCAAAATCAATAACCCTTCCAGGATAAGAACGTGCAACGCCTTCCATTTCCCCCAATGGATATGGATCATCTAATCCTGCTACAATCTGAGAAACTCCAGCTCTTGTTTTGATTAATTGCAATGTGTAAGAATCATGCACTAATGAATCAAAAAACAAGTTAGGATGCCCAAGTGCTTCTCTAGGATTAACGGTACCCTCAAACAAATCAGGACGACCATCATATCCTTGCAATCGCCTACCATAATTGGCTTGTCCTAACATACATCCATGTGCAAAACATGTTCGTACATTAGGAAAACGACTTAAGAAATCTTTCAATGTAAATAAATGAAGTGTATCCGCTGTTTGTGCCATCATCCAAATTAGATGGAAACGCCAGTAAACATCTTTAATGTTTACCATTTTCTCTGCATCATACGGATGGATTTCTATTGCTAAACTATATTTATTCGCCAATTCGTAAATTGGAAAAACGGATTCATCAGCAACAGACAACCATTCCCCTTCCTTATTTAAAAAATGGGTTGGCAAACACAAAACTTTTAAATGCAAATGTTCAACACATCTTTCAATTTCGAAAAGTGCATCATCAATATACAATGGTTGAACGACGAATCCGCAAGTAAATTTATCAGGTCTACGCAATTGAACACTTGAATTGAAATCATTTTGCCATGCGATTGCATCTTTGGCCTCTTGACGTCTCCAACCGTTACAATAGATTTGAGATAAGTTTAGCATGACACCATGGTCGATTTGGTACTTCTCCATCCATTCAATTTTCTCCGAAAAGAAAAAACTAGGGTCTGTAATGGGACGTGACCAATCATCTTGACGCATGAACTTTTTATTGTCATCAATCCAGAATAATTTTTTATCCTTCATGAATTGAGGAATCTCACTTGGTTCAGGAAGCAAGTGACCGTGACCGTTAATTCTCAATTTTCTTGGCACTGCATTTTACATTTAAGAAAACAAAGAATCGACAAACTCATTCTTATCAAATAATTGCAGGTCATTAATCCCTTCACCAACACCAATATACTTGACCGGAATTTTCATTTGATCAGAAATTCCTATTACAACGCCACCTTTTGCTGTTCCATCGAGTTTTGTTATCGCAAGGGCATTGATATCTGTAGCTAAAGAAAATTGTTTAGCTTGTTCGAAAGCATTTTGCCCAGTCGATCCATCTAGGACAAGAAGAATTTCATGAGGAGCACCTGGAATAACTTTTTCCATGACCCGCTTGATTTTACTCAACTCATTCATCAAATTGACTTTATTGTGGAGTCTTCCAGCTGTGTCGATAATGACCACATCGGCATTTTGAGATTTCGCAGATTGTAGCGTATCAAATGCTACTGACGCTGGGTCAGCCCCCATTCCTTGTTGTACAATCGGTACACCAACCCTTTCAGACCAAATAATCAACTGATCAACTGCTGCAGCACGAAAAGTATCAGCCGCTCCGAGAACAACTTTTAGATTATTTTGCTTAAACTGATTTGCAAGTTTACCAATCGTTGTTGTTTTCCCTACCCCATTTACCCCAACGACCATAATTACAAATGGCTGGTTATCAACTTTAGTTATACCGAAGTTTTGGGTATTTCCGGAATTATTCTCTTCTAATAAGCTTGCTATCTCCTCTTTTAGGATGCTATTGAGTTCATCTGTACCCAAGACCTTATCCCTCGCAACACGTTGCTCTATTCGATCAATTATCTTTAATGTAGTTTCTACACCAACATCAGAGGTGATTAGTACCTCTTCTAGATTATCTAGAACCTCATCATCTACTTTAGATTTACCAACAATTGTTCTAGCCAATTTAGAAAGAAAACTTTGTTTAGTTTTCTCCAAGCCTTTGTCTAAAGTTTCTTTTTTTTCTTTTGAAAATAAACCAAAAAATGCCATAATTATAAAAATAAGAAAAGCTTCCCTTGAATCAAAGGAAGCTTAGCTTGAAATAGGTAAAATTTATTTTTTTGTAAAGAAATCTTTTACTTTATCGTTGTGTACGATTTCTTCTTTAAATGTGTATGATCCTGACTTATCGGATTTAACCATTTTAATAACCTTGGTGTGTTCTTTACCACCTCCTTTCTGTAACGATGCTACAACTTTCTTTGCCATACTTCAGATTATTTAATTTCTTTGTGCACCGTGTAGCGCTTAAGAATTGGATTAAACTTCTTAATTTCCATTCTATCAGGTGTATTTTTCCTGTTTTTTGTCGTAATGTAACGTGACGTTCCTGCCACGCCAGAATCTTTATGCTCTGTACATTCTAAAATAACCTGTATTCTATTGCCTTTTGCTTTCTTAGCCATTTTGTATTATTTTTTTGACTATTATAAATTACTTTAAATAACCTTTCTCTTTTGCCTCTTTAATACAAGCGGAAATTCCTTTCTTGTTGATTGTACGAAGAGCTGAAGTTGAAATTTTTAAAGTAATGTATCTATCCTCCTCTGGAAGGTAGAATTTTTTACTAACTAAATTCGGGTAAAACTTTCTTTTGGTTTTACGATTCGAATGCGATACGTTGTTTCCAACCATCACCGACTTACCTGTAAGTTGACAAACTCGTGACATTATAATGTAATTTATCCTTGATTATAAATGGGGTGCAAAGAAAGTATATTTTTCGCAAAACAACAAGTTATTGTTTATTTTTTTCGATAAAATTAGTATTTACAACATTTCTCGCCATATTTAAAGCCGATAATACAGTCATCAAAATATTACGTTCTCGATTATCTCCAAATGAAAAACACTTCGTTTGTATGGTGTTTTTTGTTGCAATTGCCACCCATACTGTTCCTACTTGCTGATTTTCCGTTTCACCTTCTGGCCCCATAATTCCAGTAGTAGCTATGCATAGGTCTACTTCTAATTGATCCAATCCACCTAAGACCATTTCTTGAGCAACCTCTGCACTCACTGCACCATATTTTTCTATAGATTCCGGATTTACACCAGCCAAACTTGTTTTAATTTCATTAGCATAGGTCACGAATGCTCCTTTAAAAAATTGCGAAGCACCACTTATACCAATTATGCTTTGTGCAATTGCACCACCGGTGCAACTCTCCACTGTGCCCATTGTTAATCCATGCTCGATACACATGCGATGAAGAACTCCGGGAAGGGTATCATTTTCTTTTCCAAAAATAAATTCAGGAAAACGATCCAATAATTCTTCAAAATACGAATCAATTTCTTTTTCTCTAAAGGCTCCCTCGTTTGAGGTCAATCTCAACTTAACCATACCAGGAGAAGGAAGATAAGCAAGTGAAAGGCCCGCATTTCTCACTTTATTTTCCCAATCAAAAATCTGCTCAGCAAGAAAAGACTCACCGATTCCTTGTGTCAAAATTGTTTTATGAAATATGGATTGTAATGTAAATCTTTCTTTTATTCTTGGAATAAGTTCATCGGTTACAATTACTTTCATTTCGTAGGGAACGCCTGGCATACTTACCAAAATGGATCCACCTTTTTCAAACCACATGCCTGCCGCGGTACCGAATTTATTGGGAAGGATTGTACAACTTTCGGGCAAATCGGCTTGCCTTTCGTTAGCATCGAGCATTGGGCGATTTCTTTGTGCAAAAAACGTTTGAATCTTCTTCAATGTTGCTTCATCACGAACCAATTTAGTGTTAAAATATTTGCATAAGGCATGTTTCGTAATATCATCTTTAGTTGGGCCTAGACCACCTGTCACCAATACCAAGTCAGCATCTTTTAATGCCCGATCAACTGCTTCAAGTATTTCTAATTCATCGTCGGATACAACTATTGATCTTGAAATTCTAATACCAATTTTCGAACATTCTTGTCCAATCCAAGCAGCATTTGTATTAATAGTTTGACCAATGAGTAGCTCATCGCCTATTGCTATGATTTCAGCTGTCATTTACATTTTTTTAAACTTTGCCACCGACTCAATGTGACCGGTATGCGGAAACTGGTCCACAAACGAAAGTTTTTCCATTTGATAACCTGACTGAAATAGTGTGACCGCATCTCTTGCTTGAGTAGAAGGATTGCAAGAAATATAAACAATATTGGAGGCGTTTAGTTCAATTAATTTGTTCAGTGTTTTTGGAGCAATTCCAGCTCTTGGTGGATCGAGAACAATGGTTTGAATTTTATTAATATAATTTGGATGTTCTTTCAAAAATTTCCCAACATCAGCAGCAAAAAATTCTATTCCTGAAATATTATTTCGTTGTGCGTTACGTTTGGCATCCTCTATGGCTTCTTCAACAATATCGACACCCACTATCCTAACATTCGAATTTCTTTTTGCTAGAAGTTGTCCAATAGTTCCTGTGCCACAAAACATATCCATCAATACTTTATCACCTAAAATTTCTTCGTCGAAAACGTAATCCAAGGCTTTATTATAAAGCAGTTCTGCACTTTTGGGATTGGTTTGAAAAAAGCTTTCCATTGAAATTTCAAATTCCAAACCATGAAGTTTTTCTATAACTATTGGCACTCCATATAACAAGGCACATTTACCATTTTCGATTTTAGAACGATCTGCAACGTTATCATTAATTGTGTGTTGAAATCCAGCTAAACGATCACCTAACAAATCGATAAGGAATCGTGTAAATGCCTCACGATCAAATTGTTTTAAATTCGAAGATGAAGTCACTAAATTTATAAGAAGTTGATTTTGATAAAAAGATTTTCTTACTACAATATGTCTAAAAAAACCTTCTTTTCGAGGCGGATGCCAGGCAGGTAGATTTGTAGATTTTAAGAATTCTCGTACCTTTTTCAACTTTGTTTCCCACTCCTCATCAAACAGACCACTTGGTTTATCTAATGATTCCACCTTCCACCATGTACCTCTTCTCTTAAATCCAAGCGCAAAATCTTCATCCACATCATTTCCAGTTTCAAAATCATGACCGATACAAGAGAAACTGTATTCCATTTTATTTCGGTAAAAAAATGTTTCCGGTGATGAAATAAACGTATCGAAAATATTTTCGACATTTTTAATTCCTGCTAATCTAGAAAACACTTCCAGTGTTGATTGCTTTTTGTATAACTGCTGTGTTTCGATTGGAACGTGTGTATATGGTCCGCCTGAAATTTCCTGAAAAGGTTGCAAAACCTCTAATTTCGATCTTTCAATGACCTCGAGTAATTTAGCCTCAGCATGTCTTTTACGTTTAACATCAATCTTAACTTTAACCTTTTGACCTGGAAAAGCATTATCAACAAAAACAATAAAATTTCCTTGTTCCGTAGCTATTTTACTCACACCACGACCTCCAAAACTATAATCGTGGATATCGAGTTCTACAATTTCACCTCTGTTAAACACTTGATTTATTTATATCATTCCACGAATTATTCCTTTGTCTGAAGATTGAACAAAACCAACAATTTGATTTCGCAAATCTGACTCAGGAACCTGTTCAAGAATTGCCTCAATACCTTTAGAAATATTGTTATTCTGAACATAAAGTAAACGGTATATATCTTCGATTTCACGAACTTGTTCATCCGAATACCCCCTTCTTCTTAATCCAACCGAATTAACACCGGCAAAAGTAAGAGGTTCTCGAGCCGCCTTAATAAAAGGGGGGATATCTTTTCGAATGAGCGAAGCTCCCCCAACAAACGCATGAGCTCCGATTTTTGCAAATTGTTGAGCGGCGACTTTACCTTCTAATATTGCGAAATCATCAATTTCAACGTGACCTGACAATCCGACGTAGCTTGCTAAAATTACATTATTACCAATTTGGCAATCATGAGCAACATGGACATATGTCATCAATAAACAATTGGAACCGATTACCGTTTTCCATTTATCTTTTGTTGCCCTGTGAATCGTTACACATTCTCGAATTTTAGTATTATCTCCAATTTCTACAGTTGTGTATTCACCATCAAATTTTAAATCTTGTGGAATAACACCAATAACAGCCCCAGGAAAAATCTCACAATTTTCACCTATTCTTGTTCCTGGATACAGGGTCACATTGGGATGGATGTGTGTACCAGTACCAATCTCAACATCTTCAAAAACTGTTGAAAAAGGATCAATCTGAACCCCCTCGGAGATTCTTGAATCGTTAGAAACAAGAGCAAGATTACTTATCATTATGCTATTTTATCTTTAATAACTTGAGCTAACATTTCAGCCTCCATTACTTGTTTACCATTAACGTAAGCCTTTCCTCCCATTTCAACCAAACCTCTTCGAATTGGCGAGAGTAATTTCAATTCAAAAACGATGGTATCACCAGGAATTACCTTTTGTTTGAATTTAACATTATCAATTTTCATGAAATATGTTGAATACAAGTGTGGTTCTTCAACTTTACTTAATGCGAAAATACCACCGACTTGAGCCATCGCTTCTATTTGCAGCACTCCTGGAAAAACTGGATTTCCAGGGAAATGACCAGTAAAGATGGGCTCGTTCATAGTAATATTCTTCACGCCAACTATCGTTTCTTCTGTAATCTCCATGATTTTATCAATCATTAGAAACGGGAAACGGTGCGGCAGCATTTTTTCTATATCATGAATCGTATAGAGCGGTTCTATTGACAAATCGAATTGACGACCTTGCTTCTCTTGTTTTTTGATTTGATCTTTTAAAATTTTGGCAAATCTAACATTACCTGAATGCCCTGTCCTCGCTCCTAAAATATGGGCTTTAATAGGCTTACCAACCAAGGCTAAATCACCTACTATGTCCAATAACTTATGTCGAGCTGGCTCATTTTCGAATTGTAATTTGGTACTATTCAAAACACCAATTCCTTCAATTGAAACTTCAAGATTTTCTTTACCAAGTAGCTTTGCAAGCCTATTGAGTTCATCTTGAGACACATCAAGTTTATCAACCAGAACTATTGCATTATCTAAATCCCCACCTTTAATCAGGTTGTTTTTTGCCAAAAATTCCAATTCTCGGAGAAAAACAAATGTCCGACATTTAGCAATCTCGGTTTTAAATTCATTAATGTTGTACATTGTAGCATGCTGCGTACCGAGAACTGGTGATTTATAATCAACCATTACAGTTATGCGATAGTTTTTATCTGGAACTGCAAGAAATTCGATTCCTTTATCCAAGTCTTCCCAAGGAATATTTTCAGTTAATTCCAAGTATTCCCTTTCTGCGTTTTGCTCTTCATAGCCAGTTTGCTCAAATGCTTCCACAAACGGCATAGCACTTCCATCCATAATTGGAACTTCAGGAGCATCCAATTTAATGAGCGCGTTGTCAATATTACAACCATATAAAGCAGCCAAAATATGTTCAGTTGTGTAAACCCTAGCTCCTTTGGACTCTAAAGTTGTTCCTCTTTCTGTTGAGACAACCAAATCCACATCCGCCTTGATAATTGGCTCACCCTCTAAATCTACTCTTTGAAACTTATATCCGTGATTATCAGGGGCAGGGCATACTTCAACATTCACTTTTTCACCGGTGTGTAATCCTACTCCGGAAATTTTGACAATATCTTTTAATGTTCTTTGTTTTTCAGTTTGGCTCATCGTCTCGGGTTAATTCTTTTACTTTTTTCTCCAATTCTTGCAGTTTACTAAGAATAAATGGGAGTTTTCGAAATCCAAAATATGACTTCTTAAAATCCTCTAAGGGAATTCCAGGCGAGCCCATCAAGGTATCTGCTTTTTTCACAGAAGACGGAATTCCTGATTGCGCAACAATTTTTGTATCGTCAGCAATATGTAAATGGCCACTTATTCCAGCTTGTCCCCCTACCATTACACGTTCTCCAATTTTTGCTGAACCAGCTACTCCAACCTGCGCTGCTAATGCTGAATTATCTCCAACTTCGACATTATGTGCAATCTGACATAAATTATCGATTTTCACACCTGTTTTTATTCTTGTAGACCCCATAGTAGCACGATCGATAGTGGTGTTTGAACCAATTTCGACATTATTCTCAATGACTACATTACCTATTTGAGGCACCTTATGAAAAACACCATTAGCATCCGGAGCAAAACCAAATCCATCGGCTCCAATTACTGTTCCTGCATGAATGATACAATCCTCGCCTAAAATACAATCATGATATACGCTTACACCAGGATGTAAAATAGTTCCTTTTCCAATTCGTACATTATCTCCAATGTAACAATTAGGATAAATTTGAACCGCATCAGCTACTGTTACATTTTTCCCAATGTATACAAATGCACCGATATAAACATCCTCACCAATTCGAGCTGATTCTGAAACAAAGCTAGGGGATTCAATTACTGGTGCTTTCTTGTTCAATTGCGAATACAATTCTAGAAGTTTAGCAAAACACTGATATGCATCATCCACCTTAATTAGGGTCAATGTTTCGGGTAGATCTTTAGACGGATGAAAAGATCTATTAACAATGCAAATAGAGGATTGAGTTGTGTAAATAAACTCTTCATATTTCGGATTTGATAGAAATGAAAGGGCACCAGAATGACCTTCTTCTATTTTAGCCAACGTATTCACAGTGACTCCTGAAAACCCATGAATTTCTCCGTTAATAAGACCAGCAATTTGTTCGGCTGTAAACTCCATTTATCAAAATTACAAATAATGTAGTATTGACGAAGAGCAACAACTAGTAATTATCAACATGAATCATTGAATTGCTATGGGCATAAAATCGTTGAGTCTGTATCAACCGCAACAACGTTAATTTTATTTTTATACCAAATAGCTTTGATTCCAAACTTTTGATTTCGACTGCTTAAAACTGATAAATACTGCATGGCTTTGGGCTTTTCTGCAAAGTTTGTTTGAGAAAAATCAATTTTACCTGTTTTTTTAAGAACTCCAAAAAGTGAATCAGCATTAGCTATACCAAGCGCTTTTAATTTACAGCTAATTTGGGCGTTGGCATCCAGAAAAACCAAATGGTCATCTTTAGGATAATTAAGAATTGCACCAAACCCTTTTGTTGAGTTCTTGACTTCACTTACATTTTCAGCCCTAATATTAACTTCAGAAATGAAACTTTCATTGGGTAATGTAAAAAAGAAATCCATCTCACCTTTTCCTTCTATATCCTTAGATAATTTGTAAACTTTTAAATCACCATCAGTTATACTTTCACCAAAGTTGACATCCCCGTCATTTAAGACTTCAATAATATCTTCTTTAGAAATTCCTTCTGATTTAAGGGTGGCGAGTTGATCTTCTGAAATTACAATTACTCTATCTAAAAAGGCATTTTTAACGCGATTTGATGGTAACCATGAACATCCCCGATTTTGAAAGAACACAAAAACGAATACAAGACCTATTAAGAATCCTAATCCATAATATTTAAGCCGTCTTAAAAAAGATTCCATGATTTTTCACAAATAAGAATGGCTGCCCAAAGGACAGCCATTAACTCCAAATTTATAATTTACAAAAGTGCGTCTAATTTTGTTGTTAGCTGCGCCTTAGGAACAGCACCAACAGACTTATCAGCAACTTCACCATTTTTAATAAACAAAACAGTAGGAATATTTCTAACTCCAAATTGAGCAGAAACTCCAGGGTTATTATCAACGTCAACCTTCCCTACAATTGCTCTTCCTTCGTATTCTGTATGCATTTCATCGATAACTGGTCCTATCATTCTACAAGGTCCGCACCATGCTGCCCAAAAATCCACAACTACAGGTTTGTCTGACTTTAATACAAGCTCTTCAAAGTTTGCATCTGTAATTTCTATTGCCATAAAATATTTATTTAAATGAATTTAATCCAATTTACAAAATTAAGCTAAATAAAATTTCCAATTCAGAATTGCTTGCTTTTTTTAACCCAATTTATCAACCTTATTCAAAAAACTAATTTTTTTCATTGTCTTCTGGTTTTCACTTTTCAGACAATAATAATAATTGCCATTATCATAATCTTCTGAATTAAACCTAACTATGTGACCACCTTCTTCGCATTCCTTGTGAAATAGTTCCTTTATGAAATTCATATTATCATCTAATAGATCGATATAAATTTCTTTGCTTTTCTCGCATGTGAAATAAATGGTAACCTCTCCACTTGCTGGATTTTGCTCCACTGGATAAAGTACAGCATATTCCTTACGTATAGGCTCTCCCCGATTCACATAGGCCACCATTTTTTTATAAAGAATAAATAAAACCAATAAACCTAAAGTTACGGAAAGCGTAACTATTAGAATATTAGCAATTGAAAATCCTATGAGTATCATAACGAAATTATACCTTTTATCAAACTTGCTTTTTCATAAATAGAAATAATTGAGTCAACATCTAACATTAACTCCTTCACAGATACACTCATATAATTACCATTTCGGGATTCATGCATGACCAAATCACTTGATTCATTAAATAATGCATTAATCTTCGCAACTGATACAGAATCATTGGGTACAATAAACTTAAATAGATATACATCTGGCCAGGATTGCTGCTCCAGTTGTGATTTAAGGTTATTAAAAATTGGGTTTACCATGATTATTTCGTTTGCAAATTTAACATTATAAACGTTCTTAAAATAAACCTTAGCGCCCCACATCAAATTCTAGCGCAATTTTATTTAACCTGTTGAACTCATGTATGAGATCTGAAGAAATCAGTTTTTGATTTCCCGCTAAACTTTCAAAAGAATTAATGCCATTCTCATCAAGTAGACGTAATTGTTGGATAAAAATTATTGGATCAATTTCTTTTGTCAATTTTACCTCCATGAAATCTGCATTTAGATGAGGCCATTTAGATGCGAAATTTAAAAAGAGTTTTGTTTTTGATTGAATACAACGAATAATTTCAATAATATATTCCGCACGATGCAGTTGAATTAACAATTCGGATCTTTTTTGGTTAAATTGGACAATACACTCTAAAGGGGAGCAATCTTTGAAACTAGAAATTTCTTCCGATTCTAAAATTAAGGTCATTGCCTCCTTGGGTTCCATTTGAAGCGCATTATTTTGAATATCCAATAGCTTATTTAATTTCTGAACCTTTGACTGGGCAAGCTTTGGATGAAAAGCAGTAGTGAAAAAGTATTTCTTTATTTTAAAAACCTCTTCACCAACCAATGAGGCTAATTCTGAATAATCATTGGCATTCAAATAGATTTGCGCCTCCTTAAGATTCATTAATCTGCGCCTTTGTTTTTTCTCATTTTTATATTTAAAAACTCGACTATTAGGGCATAGCCCATCGCGAAATAAATATAACCTTTAGGAATATGTTGATTAAAAGCTTCGGCAACTAAAATTACCCCAATAGTTACCAAGAAGGCTAAAGCAATCATTTTAATTGTTGGACGATCATGTATAAATTCACTTATTGGTTTAGCAAACAACATCATAACAAACATGGATACAACAACAGCTGCATATATAATTATAAGAGGATCATGTCCTGTTTCCCTTGCCAAATCATTTGTCATTCCTATTGCGGTAATTATTGAATCGAAACTAAAAACAATATCAATCAAAACTATTTGCATAACGATAGCGCTTAATTTACTTTTAACAGACGCTACACCCTCATCTCTCCCCTGTATTGAATTGTGCATCTCTACGGTACTTTTGTAAATTAGGAAAAGACCTCCTAGCAAAAGAACTAGGCTTTGCAAATCAAATCCTTTGAGTAAATCTATGGAGGTGTTTGGAAATAGCGGTTCCGTCATTTTCATTAACCATGCAACAAATGCTAGTAATACCAATCTAACAATTAATGCTAGCGCCAATCCGAAATTTCGCGCTTTGCGCTGATCTTCTTTGGGTAATTTTTCCGTAACAATCGAGATGAAAATAATATTATCAATACCTAAAATAATCTCTAGCGCAGATAAAATAAAAAAGTAAACTATACCATTCCAGGTAAATAAAGCGTCAAAAAAATCCATCTTATTTAATCAAAAATCAAAGTTACTATTTTAAAGCTGCTGCATTCATACTCTCAAAAAAATCATTCAACATTTTTGCATTGACTTCTTGTGGTGTAGAAATTTCTAACAATCTTGGTTGATTAATATTATCATTAAAAAATTCAGGTAAAAAAGTCAACAAATCGTCAAGTGTAGTCACATTTTTGTAATCAATACCAGCAGTTAGACAAATTCCTTTTGCATTAAAGCTATGACTTGCTTCAAAATAAGAGGCTAATTGCTTAGTTGAATCTGGACCTGGAATAATTCTAAAAATTCCACCTCCTGAATTGTTAATTACAATTATTCTGAGATTGCTACCAAGAAAATTATTTAAAAATGCATTGCTATCGTACAAGAATGAAACGTCACCAGTAATCAGCACATGCAATTTTGAACTTGATAACACACTCGCTCCAACTGCTGTGCTCGAACTTCCATCGATACCACTTGTCCCTCGATTGCACCAGTATGTCATTGAATTCGCTGGTTCAAAAAGTTGCATATATCGCACTACTGAGCTATTTGCCATATG
>CANHJY010000005.1 GCA_947461185.1 Flavobacteriales bacterium | reverse complement strand
TTTCAATCTGTATAAGTAACGTTGAACAATTTGAATATGAAAAGTCTAATTATTGAAATCAATAATAGCATTGAAGTCTTTGAAATTAAAAATTTACAAGATTTAGAAAGTTTTCGTATTGCATTTCTTGGTTCAAAAGGTCAAGTAAAAGCGCTCTACGGTGCGCTGAAAGACGTGCCTAATGAGCAAAAAAAGGAAGTTGGACAATTAATTAATAATTTACGGAATCTTGCTGAAGAAAAATACAATAACTTTAAAGATAATCTTGAAGATCATACCAACCTCAACCAGCACTTTGATTTTTCGCGCCCAGGTGATGTGAATGAGATAGGTTCGCACCATCCCATAGCGCTTGTGAGAAAAGAAATTGTCGACATTTTTAGTAGGATAGGTTTTTCCGTCTCAGATGGTCCGGAAATCGAAGATGACTGGCATAATTTTACAGCCCTTAATTTTCCTCCCGAACATCCTGCAAGGGATATGCAAGACACATTTTTCGTGCAAAAAGGTGAAAAAGAAATGGCCTTGCGTACACACACCAGCTCTGTTCAAGTAAGAGTAATGGAGACATCTCAACCTCCAATACGTACCATTTCGCCTGGTAGAGTGTATAGAAACGAAGCCATTTCTGCAAGAGCACACTGTTTTTTTCATCAAATAGAGGGATTATACATAGATAAAAGTGTGTCATTTGGAGATCTTAAACAGACGCTTTTATATTTTGCCAAAGAAATGTTCGGGGAACAAGCTCAAATTCGATTGAGACCTTCCTACTTTCCATTTACAGAGCCAAGCGCGGAGGTGGATGTTTCTTGTTCTATTTGTAATGCAAAGGGCTGTAATGTTTGTAAACATAGTGGATGGCTGGAAATTCTGGGATGTGGTATGGTAGACCCTAACGTTTTGGAAGCAGCCGGTATTGATGCTAATATTTATTCTGGATTCGCATTTGGAATGGGAGTAGAGCGCATAACTCAACTTAAATATAAGGTCAACGACCTTAGATTATATTCTGAAAATGATATTAGGTTTTTAAAGCAATTTAGAGCGAGTTGGTAAATTTGACATATGGCAATTTCTTGGATTAATCTTAGTGGAAAAGAACAAGTAGATGATGCAATTAAAGGGTCGTCTCTAAAAACGGTTGTTTTTTTCAAACATAGTACAAGGTGCATTGTTTCAAGACATGCGCTTGCAGAATTGGAGAGAGAATGGACTTATAATTCAGAGGATTTAGATTTTTATTTACTTGATTTACTGAATTTTAGAGATATTTCGAATTACATTAGTCAAGTTTTTGTCATACAGCACCAATCACCTCAGATTCTTGTTATACGAAATGCAGCTGTCATTTATCATACTTCCCATGAAGGCATATCAGCATCAATATTGAACCATAAACTTATTGGAAAATGAGAAATCACTATATATCATCTATTTTAAATTTTATTATAATTGGTTTATTGTGCTCTTGTTCAAATGATAAGACACAAGAAAAAACTTCTGAAGAGGCTTTGGCTACATTTAGTTTGAAACCATCTGTGTCCATCAAATTGGGGGAATCCAAAGAAATACCTATAGTTATAAAAAACGATAACATCAAAGCGCTAAAGCTTACAATAGATGATTCAACTGTTACTAGTTGGAGCAATCCAAAAAACAAGGTGTCTTATACTTTGTCCTCTAAAAAATTAGGAGTTGGAGCTCACACCTTATATCTAAATATTTCTTTAAAAGATGGGGATCAGTATACTGAAACTATGCAGTTGGTGGTCTTATCAGATCAAGTTCCTTCAAAATGGAAGCCTACAATTAAAACTGTTTTGCCTCATAATGCTTCAAGTTTTACACAAGGTTTGGAATTTAGTAATGGCGCGTTGTATGAAAGCACGGGTAATTTTGGACAAAGTATCATAGCAAAGGTTGATTTATCAACCGGAAATCATCTTCAAAAAGTTGCTTTAGAAAATCAATATTTTGGTGAAGGTATTACCTTATTGAATGGTGAAGTATATCAAATTACTTGGCAACAAAATAAATGCTTTGTGTACAAACAAGCTGATTTGACATTGGTAAAAGAATACAGTTATAATGGAGAAGGTTGGGGACTATGTAATAATGGAAAGCAAATTATCATGAGTGATGGTACTGAAAAATTGGTTTTCAGAAACCCAAGTACCTTTGCTATTGAGCGAACGATTCAAGTTTACAATAATATTGGGCCAGTTACACAACTGAATGAACTGGAATATCAAGACGGGAAAATTTATGCTAATGTTTGGCGAACAAATACCATAGTTGTAATTGACGAAATAACAGGAAAAGTCTTAGCTGAAATCGACGCAAATGAAATTGAAAAGGCTGGAAAAGGTGGAGGTGATGTTTTGAACGGTATTGCTTTTAATTCAGATAAAAATCTTTGGTATCTTGCCGGAAAGAATTGGCCTAAATTATTTGAGGTTACTTTTGAAACTTTACCTTAGTTTTCAAATAAATTATAGTTCAAATTATATCCCAAATGAATTCTAATGGGTATCAAAGGTAGTAAAAGGATCAAATCTATTAATGGTGTTGATTTCCTTTAACTGACCGTGCTCTACCCTTACAACGCGTCCAGGGAATTTTTCAACAACGGTCATATCATGTGTTGCCATCAATACCGCAGTGTTTTCTTCTTGGGCAATAGCAAGCATTAATTGCATAATTTCTTCTGATGTTTCAGGATCCAAGTTACCGGTTGGTTCGTCAGCTAATATCAATTGAGGTTTATTTAATAAGGCACGAGCGATGGACACCCGCTGCTGTTCTCCACCGGATAGGGCATGTGGCATTGCATTGATTTTATTTTCAATTCCAACTAATCTCAGAACCTCTCTAGCTCTATTATCCATGAGTGTCTTATCTTTCCAACCTGTTGCGCCCAATACAAAAAGCAGATTTTTCAAAACATTTCTATCCATTAAAAGCTGAAAATCTTGGAAAACGATTCCAATTTTTCTTCTTAACAATGGTATTTCTTTTTTTGATAATGTTTTGATATTAAATCCAGCTACTTCACCGTCTCCTTCTGAGAGTTTTAGTTCGCCATATAAGGTTTTGAGTAAGCTACTTTTTCCACTACCTGTTTTACCTATCAGATAAACAAATTCGTTTTTTTCAACATTTAATTCAACTTTATCCAAAACACAATTTCCTTGTTGCAGAATTTTTCCTGAATGAATCGAAATAACTTTTGACACCATGTTTATATTTAGGTGTAAATATCCATTTTTAGCAGCTCGAAATCTTAACAATTACAGATTTTATCTTAACAGAAACAAGTTTAAAACTTTTGGTCAGTGCCGTTATCTTTTTTGGCGCGCTGCGTAATTTTAGCTGTTAAAACATAAATTCCAATGAGGTACTTCATATTGTTCATCTGGTTGATCATGGTGACAACTTTCTCGTTTACACAAACTACAAATAAATATGAAGGCGAATATGAAAATTACTTTCGCGCTGAAGAATTATTTGAAAAGGAGCAATATGCAGCTTCGAGAATTGAATTTCGCAAGTTTATGGAAACTTCAATCCATAATGAAGACCCGTTCTATATTAAAGCAAGATATTATGAAGCGATAGCTGCATTGGAGGTGAAAAACAACGATGCTGTTCCCATCTTAGAACAATTCTTAAAGGAATATCCTGAGAGCAATCTGAGAAATACAATCTATTTTAAACTGGGTCAATATTATTTCGAAAATGAAGATTATCCTTCGACCATAGCATGGTTATCTAAGTTAAACGCTTTTGATGTTGACAAAGAAAATCACGACGAATACCTTTTTAAACTCGGATACGCCTTTTTCAAAACAGATGCATTTAAAGAGGCGCGAAATGCTTTTTATGAGGTACGTGATACCGCCGACCAATATGCCGACCCAGCCTTATATTATTACTCACACATAAGTTATACTGAAAAATCTTATGAGATTGCAAAAGAAGGATTTAAAAAACTTCAATATAAAGATGGTTTTTCTAAAATAGTGCCTTATTATATTGTTCAAATATACCACATACAAAACCAATATGATAGCGTAATTCTTTATGCCCCATCAATTGTCGAATCTGCAAAAGTTGATCGTCAGAATGATTTGAATCATATAATTGGACATGCTTATTATAAAACAAAAAATTATGAAAAGGCTGTCGAATACCTCGAGAAATATAACGCTAACGCAATAACTACAAGGGATGATGATTATGAATTAGGCTACAGTTATTACCAATCGTCACAATATGACGAAGCATTGAAATTATTGTATAATGTTGCAAAAACTTCAGACAGTTTGGGACAAGTTGCGTACTATCATATGGGCGAATGTTATATGAAATTGGATAATTTGAATTCAGCTAGAGGTTCTTTCGAAAAAGCATCTGAATTGAATTTTGATATTGTTATTCAAGAAGATGCGCTTTATAATTTTGCAGTGTTATCTTATCAATTAGATTCAAATCCTTACGATGAGGCGGTTATTGCCCTTGAAAATTTCTTAACCAAATTTCCAAACTCATCAAGAAAGACAGACATGAATCAATATTTAGTAAATGTCTATACGTCAACTAACAATTACAGTAAAGCGATTGCCTCCTTGGAGAAAATTCCGAATAAGGATAATATGCTTAAAATGGCATATCAACTTGTCGCGTTTAATAGAGGTGTTGAGTTGTTTCAGCAATCTGATTATAAAGCCTCGAATGAGTCTTTTCAGTTGTCAATGCAATATCCCATAGATGCTGTCATATTTTCAAAAGCAAAATATTGGACTGCAGAAGGTTTATTTCTTCAAAAGGAAAATGATAAAGCAATTAAAATATTTAAAGAGTTTTTAGCTACACAAGGCGCAAGCGGGTCAGGCCTAAAACCAGATGCATATTACAATTTAGGCTATGCCTATTTGATTAAAGATGATATTTCTCAATCTATAGAGTCATTTCGAACATTCTGTCAGTCAAATGTTACGGATAAAACAAAGTTGGTAGATGGATATATGCGTGCTGCAGATGGTTGTTACATGCTTTCACAAAATGAAAACGCTATTAAGTTTTATAAAGAGGCTTTAAAATTAGATAAAGGGTTTCAAGACCAAGCGCTTTTTTATCTTTCAAAAACTTACGGTTACGCGATGGAATTCGACAATAAAATCAGCTCATTATCGAAACTCATTGAACAGTATCCGAGCTCAAAGTTTTATTTATCTGGGCTTTACGAAATAGCGAATTGTTATAAAAGTGCAAAAGAAGATTATGATAACGCACTCAAATATTATAACTTGATTTTGAAAGATTTTCCTAACTCGGACATGGTGCTTGATTCGAGGATAGAAATTGCCGACATTTATTATAAAAAATGGCAATATGCAAAAGCAGAGACGGAATACAAAAGTATATTGACAGAATTTGGAAAGGATCAATCTGTGTGCGAAAATGTTGTTTTATTGCTTTTAGAAGTTTATAAATCAATGAAAGAGCCTGATAAAGCTGCCGAATTAGCTGATTTATATCCTTGTGCAAATATTACCCAAACGGAGCAAGAAGATTTGTATTTCAACCCTGCTATGGCATCTTATGACGACAGTCTTTATCTTGCCGCCATTCCTCAATTTGAGAAGTACATTCAAAAATATCCAAAAGGAATCTATGCTCTTGATGCTAATTATTTCTTAGCCAATTGTTACCATTCGTCCGGGGACAAAACGAAAGGAATAGAACAGTATATCAAGGCGGTAGAGATTGGGAACCATGATTATACAGATTATGCATTAGGGCTTCTGTCAAAACATTTTTATGGAAATAATGATTTCGCTAAGGCTAGAACTTATTACAAAAAGTTGTCTTCAAGTAGCTCTGAACCAAGTGTCATCTTTGCTGCTATGTTAGGAGAAATGCGCTGTGACTTTAATTTGAAAGATTGGAACAGTTCTGTTTCAAGTGCTCAAAATGTCCTTTCAAGCACGCAGCTTACCAACAACCTCAAAATAGAAGCCGAATATGTTAAGGGTATATCCAATTTTTCACTTGGCAAGTATGCTGATGCAAAACCTTCTCTGGAATGGTTGACTAAAAACACAACAACGGCAAAAGCTCACGAAGCAAAATATACCTTATCCATGATATTATTTAAGGAAGACAACTATACAAGTGCTTTGAATTCAATTGAAGAGTTATTTAAAATAGAGCCCAAAAACAATTATTGGAAAGCGAAAGGCGCAATTTTGAAATCAAATATTCTTTATTTAACAGACAAACCTATAGAAGCCAAAGATTTATTAGAAAAGGTAATCAAATATTACACGGTTAAGGATGATGGAATAGTTGATGAGGCGAATACCTTACTGACAGCAATCAATTCAGCATTGAACAAGCCAAAAATGGTAATAGAGGAGACAGAAACTGAAATTGAAATCAACGAAGGAGGAAATTAATTATGAAGCGAATAGTTTATTTATTCTTGTTTTTGAATTGCATTGCTTTTGGTCAAAAAGATCAGGTTATTGTAATCACTCATGGAACACGTAAAATCGAGCCTGCCTATCGTATGACGGCTTTACCCAATGTAATCGACACGGTTATATCTACCAAGGTTACTGAATATCCCTTACTTGTTTTGCAGCAAAAAACAGCAATTTCGGTTGAGCCAATAAAGCCAGCAAAAATTAATACGGAATCGCTATTATCCCAACTTTATAATAGTTACGCCAAGATAGGAATTGGCAGTAAATTGATGCCTCTTGGCGAGGTTTATGTCAACTCAAAATGGTCATCAAAGTATTTGTGGGGCATACATGCAAAACATCTCAGTTCTTTCGGGAACTTCGAAAATTATGCTCCTTCGCAATTCGACAGAACGAAAGTGGATTTAAATGGGTCAATACTGCGGTCAAATTATACCTTAAAAAGTGCGGTTCATTATAACAATCAAGGTTTACATTATTATGGATGGCAAATTCCTACTGACTCAGTTGATCGAAAACAAGTTGCACAGCGCTACCATGATGCTGGCGCCGCTTTTTCATTCTTATCCCACAAAGGAGATAGTGCAAGGTTTAATTATGGTATTAGCGCTGATTATAATTATTTTACCAACCAGAAATCTTATCTAGACACGAATGGCGACTGGAGAGCTCGGGAACATAATATTGGATTTGTTTTTTCAGGAAAATATGCTGTTGGAAAGGAGGTGTTCAGTGGTGAATTGTCGGTGAGAAACAACAGATATGCCTATGGCTCTCCAGGGGACACCAATCTCATTCCTGCCGATTCAGGATTTATTTTCAACAATACATTGGTTTCTCTAAAACCAAGAATCACAACCTTTTTGCAAGATAATAGATTTAAAGCTGAGGTTGGGGTAGATCTGTCCGTTGATGCTTCGGAAAAAACAAAGTTTTATGTCTTTCCATTGATTGAATTGAAGTATGCCTTGCTCAATAATATGCTTATTCCTTATGCAGGCCTTAGAGGAGGTATAAAACAAAATTCTTTAAAAGCATTAGTCAACCAGAATGAGTTTGTTCTTACGAATCAAAATATTCGAAATGAAAATACGGCAATTGATTTTTATGCTGGAATAAAAGGGGTTTTGAGCAAAAACCTATCATTTAATGCGAGCGCAAGTTTTGCACGTGTAAAGGATAAAGCATTTTTTATTACAGACACGCTTTTCTCTGTTGGAAATAAATTCGCGGCAATATATGACACATTGAATTTAACTACAATCGAGGCTTCGCTTACTTATCAATTGAATGAAAAACTTAAAATTGATGGTGTAGGGCGATATTTCTCATATGCGTTATTGAATAATTCGTTCGCTTGGAACCTTCCTGTATGGCAGGGAATAATTAGAGGACATTACAATCTGTATGATAAGCTAATATTCAATTTAGATTTTAGCATGGAAGGGGGTAGAAAGGCTTTAGTTTATGAAGCAGGAGAGGATGTCATTGAAGAAAATCTGCAATTTGCAAAAAACCTAGGAATAATTGCCGATGTTAATATTGGTGCAGAGTACCGCTACAATAAACGTTTATCTGCTTTTATTCAATTTAATAATGTTGCTTCACAAAGTTATCAAAGGTGGTATAATTATCCTGTGCAAAGATTTCAAGTGCTCGGGGGAGTTACCGTACGATTTTAGTTAGACTCAGATTCTGACTTAATATCTTTATTTAAAGAGGTGTCTTCCGCCGTGGATTGTTCACTTTTGTTTCTAGGAAAATACTTACGTTGTCGAATGAAAATAACTATGACACCTACCGAGATAGATGCATCAGCAAGATTCCAAATTGCAGGAAAAACTTCTTTACCTCCAAGCCAAGGCATCCATTGTGGCCAGTATGCATGAAACTTAAACATATCCACGACATTACCCAATAAAAAGCCTTGATTACGCATCGGCTCAGTGCAGCCTAGTGTTTCTGGGTCAAGGTGATTCCATGGTAAACATGGGTCGATTGGGAAAATGAAATCGTAAAACATGGAATCAATTAAATTACCAGTTGCACCCGCCAACACGAGCCCTAAGCAAATTAGAAAACCTCGTGGCGCATCTAATTTCGCCTGCTTGAACCAGTAGTAACATATCAGACCTATTGCTATTATCCTGAAAATACTTAAAGCTAGTTTGTGCCAAATTGAATGACCGAAAGTCGTACCGAATGCCATTCCTTGGTTTTCTATGTATTCCATAACAAACCAATCGCCAATTACTGGCGTACCTGAGTTAGCGCCAAGACTTGGTTCAAAATTAGTTTTTACGTAAATTTTTATTATTTGGTCTAGTAGTAATATCAGGGTAACAATTACCCCGACAATAAGCACATTTTTTTTCACCAATAGAAATTATTTGTTTTGGGCATTTTTCGCGTCAATACTCATTGTGGCATGAGGAACTAAGCGTAATCTTTCTTTGGGAATTAGTTTACCTGTAACTCTGCAAATACCGTATGTTTTATTCTCGATTCGAATTAAGGCTGCTTGCAAACTTTGAATAAATTTCTCTTGTCTAGCAGCGAGTTGAGCAACTTCTTCTCGTGACAAAGTTTCTGACCCATCTTCCATCATGTTGAATGTACGACCAGTATCATCTGTACCGTGATCGTCATTGTGTGATAAAGATCCAACTAACAAAGAATAATCTTCATTTGCTTCCTTTAGTTTTTGCTGAATAAGTTCTTTGAATTCAGCTAATTCTGCGTCTGTATATCTTGTTTTTTCTTGCGACATAAATTTGCGATTTTGAAAAATCTGACCACTTTTCTGATTCGGGCAAATATAAATTAAAAAAACAAAGTTCCAATTAAAATTTCATTAATGAATAGTGTTATATACTTTTAAATAATCATTTCTAATGGGATTCACTAAATTTGATTTGTGGTAAAATTATTTCTGGGAAATAGAGCTGGGGTTTTAATATTGCTGCCCCTTCTGTTGACAATTTATTTTCTTTTAAATGCAAAGACTGAATATTACAGTTATGATGCATATTCAAATCTCGGTCTATGGGGCAATGCGGTTTATATTTCGAAGGAATTTAATGCTTATATCTCCGTTATTCTGATAGGATTGAACGCTTTATTTATTAATTGGATTTACAATAAAAATGAATTTTTAGAGCGGAACACCTACATTTCTGCCTTATTGTATATTACACTCATGAGCTTTTATCATTCCTTCTACAGCCTAGATGGAATTCTTTTGGCGCATACCTGCCTAATAGCCATGCTGTATCAATTTTTTCAGTTACGACAAAACGAAGATGGAAGACGTCATGTATTCAACGGCGCTTTTTTTGCTGGTGTCGCAGCAAGTTTTCATCCGCCAATAATCGTTTTATTTCCCTTGTATTTACTTATGATATACGTTTTACGACCAGTAAATTTTAGAGAAACTTTTTTAGCCATCGTGGGTTTCGGAATACCACTGTTATACAGTTCACTTTATCTGCTATATGCCGAACATAATATTAATTTACAGATATTAGAACAGGCAACGAATTACAATAAAAAACAAGTGGATTTTCTAATTACGAGCGTTTTGTTTACGCTACTGTTTATTCTTGGATTAATTTCTTTACAGTTGAAACTTAAAAAATCGTCATCTAGATTGAAAAAGTTAATTCAAATGCTCTGGTTGATGGTGTTGATAGGGATTTTGTTTGGTTTTTTTGATTTTTTTAGATTTGGCCAAGTAGAACGCTTTAGTTTTCTAGTTATTCCCCTGTCATTTTATTTGAGTTATGCATTTGTTAATAAGACTTATCACTATATTTCATTAGGCTTGTTTTATGCAACATTTATTTATTCAATGATTAATTTTTTCTTTTAGGAAAATGAGATGCCCTGAAATTGCCTACTTTTACCTCTAGAAAATCACTAATAAACATATTCAAAATGAAATTTGGAGTAGTAACTTTTCCTGGATCCAATTGTGACGAAGACATGGTGTATGTCTTGAAAGATTTATTGGGACAACAAGTAGAAAGGCTTTGGCATAAGGATACCGATATAAAAGGTGTTGATATGGTTGTACTTCCGGGTGGTTTTTCTTACGGCGATTATTTAAGATCTGGAGCTATTGCAAAATTCTCCCCAATTATGACTCAAGTTATTGAACACGCAAATAAAGGAGGATATGTCTTTGGTGTTTGTAATGGGTTTCAAATTTTAACAGAATCGGGTTTGTTAGAAGGGGCTCTTTTGCATAATAATCAACAAAAGTTTATTTGCAAGAATGTTCATCTCCTTCCTGTTTCCAACTCGGCACCAATAACCAAAGGTTTAGACCATAAGGCGGTTTTTAAAATTCCTATTGCTCACGGTGAAGGACGTTTTTTCGCAAATCAAGAAACCTTGAATGGCCTTGAAGATAATGACCAAATATTGTTTAAATATTGTGAAGCTTCTGGTGACCTAACTGCTGAAAGCAATCCTAATGGTGCACTTCTAAATATCGCAGGTATTACCAATAAAAATAAAAATGTATTTGGAATGATGCCACATCCTGAAAGGGCTGCTGATAGACATTTAGGTAATGAAGATGGGAAAGTAATCTTCGAATCGATTTTAAAATATTGTTGATAGAAAATGAGGATATTATTACTGGGTTCAGGAGGAAGAGAACATGCTATTTCATGGAAAATAGCGCAAAGTTCAATGTTAGATGAACTTTTTATTGCCCCTGGAAATGCTGGGACTAGACTACATGGTAAAAATGTTCCTATTAATCCATTGAATTTTGATGAGGTCAAAAAATTTGTAATTGACCAAGACATAGACATGGTTGTTGTTGGTCCAGAAGAGCCTTTGGTTAACGGAATTGCTGACTTTTTTCTAAGTGATGAGCAAATAAAGAAAATACCAGTTATTGGGCCAAATAAAATTGCTGCGCAACTTGAAGGAAGTAAAGATTTTGCCAAACAATTTATGCACAGGCACAACATTCCTACCGCAAAATATGGAACATTTTCAAAGGAATCACTCAATGAGGGACTGCGTTTTTTAGATAACATGAAATCGCCTTATGTCCTTAAGGCTGACGGACTTGCTGCTGGCAAAGGCGTGTTAATTATTAATGATTTAAATGAGGCAAAATCAGAATTAACAGCTATACTTAGTGAGGATAAATTTGGAGTTGCCGGCCAAAAAGTGGTAATAGAACAATTTTTAAAAGGGATTGAACTTTCTGTGTTTATCATCACGGATGGGGATTCATACAAATTATTGCCCGAGGCTAAGGATTACAAAAGAATTGGCGAGGGTGATACAGGACTGAATACAGGAGGTATGGGCGCAATTTCACCTGTGCCATTTGCCGATTCTGGCTTTATGGATAAAATACAAAATCAAATTATTATCCCTACCGTTAAAGGTTTAAAGCAAGACGGTATTGACTATAAAGGGTTTATTTTCTTTGGATTAATTAATGTTAAAGGTGACCCCTACGTTATCGAATACAATTGCCGAATGGGAGATCCTGAAACAGAGGTTGTAATGCCACGCCTTAAATCTGATTTATTAGATCTTTTAGAAGGAGTGGCGACGAACACCCTTTCTGAACGTGATATTCAGTTTGTTGATAAGGCTGCAGCAACTGTGATGATGGTTTCTGGCGGTTACCCGGAAAATTATAAAAAAGGCCAACAAATTTATGGTTTAAATACGGTCACAGAAAGCATTGTTTTTCATGCAGGAACAACATCCGATGGGCCAACTGTTTTGAGTTCAGGAGGGCGAGTTTTAGCAGTTACTTCTTTTGGTAAAACTTTAGATGTTGCGCTCCAAAGAACCTACAAAAGCCTTAATGATATTGAGTTTCAAAATGCTTACTACAGAAAAGACATTGGTTTTGACGTGTTGTAATTGCCAATCGTATGTATTGAATCTTCCCGACTTGAAGCTGTAATTATGGCGTATTTAATCATCTTAATTGCGTTATTGTTTTGTGCTTTTTTTGCAGGAATGGAGATTGCTTATCTATCTTCAAATAGATTAAAAATAGCGCTCGATGAAGCAAAAGGAACATGGAAAAGCAGGGTAGTTTCTCTTTTTTATAAAAATGAATCATTCTTTATTGCGCTCTTATTGTTGGGTAATAATGTTTCTCTTGTTGTATTCGGTATCTTTTCTGCACAAATTCTTGAACCTTGGATTGAAAATTGGGGAGTGATGAACCCCACTTGGATTTTATTAAGTCAAACAATTATATCCACGCTCCTTGTTTTGTCTGTTTCTGAATTTTTACCTAAAGCAATTGTTCAGATTAACCCTAACAGGTTCTTAACCTATGCCACCTTCCCGATGGTAATTATTTATGTTTTACTCTATCCACCGACTTATGTGGTTCTGTTAATCAGTCGTTTATTTATTAAAGTTTCGGGTTCAGATAAAGGTAAGAATGAAAAGGTGTTTTCTAAAATAGATCTCGAGCATTATGTTGAGCATATTAATGCGCACATCACGCAAGAGGGCGAAATGATGAATGAAATTCAAATTTTAAAAAATGCACTTGACTTTTCTGCCATTAAAGCTAGGGATTGTATGGTTCCCAGAACTGAGATTTATGCGTTAGATGTTGAAAGTACAATCGCGGATCTCACTCAAGTATTCATAGAAACTGGGTTTTCCAAAATTATCATTTACCGAGGAAAAATCGATAATATCATCGGTTACGTACATTCTTATGAGCTATTTAAAAAGCCCATTTCGATTAAACAAATTTTATTACCTATTGCTTTTGTTCCAACAGCAATGCCAGGTAAAGAACTTTTAGAATTATTTTCAAATAGATCCGGAAAAATAGCTGTTGTTGTTGATGAATATGGAGGAACAGCGGGAATTGTAACTTTAGAGGATATTATTGAAGAGATATTCGGAGAGATAGAAGACGAACATGATGTAGATGAGCTGACGGAAAAACAAGTTAGCGATACAGAATACTTATTTTCGGGTAGATTAGAGATAGACTATCTGAATAATAAATATCAATTGGAATTTCCTGAATCCGAAGTTTATGACACACTTGGAGGATTAATAATTGACCAATTGGAAACTATTCCCGCTGTTGGAACTGAGATTCTTCTTGTCAATTTGCTATTGGTTGTTGATCAAGTCAGTGAAAAGAAGATAGAAATTGTAAGAGTGAAACAAATCAATTAATTTTTATGCCTAATCTGGAACAATTCGACGCGATTATATTTGACATGGATGGTGTATTGATTGATTCTGAACCACTATGGAAAATCGCAATGCACGACGTATTTGCTTCTGTTGGATCTAGGCTTTCCAAAACTGATTTTCAAAAAACAGTTGGGTTGAGAATCGATGAGGTTGTTCGGTTTTGGCATAAGCAAGAAGGATGGAAAGATTACACCCCTCAAGAATTGGAAAAGAAAATTATCGATAAAATGATATTGTTAATTGAGGAAAATCCAAAGCCACTTTTGGGTGTAGTGGAAACTTTGTGTTTCTTAAAAAATCAAAACAAGAAAATTGGCCTCGCTACATCTTCGTATAATGTCTTAATCTCAACAGTTCTTAATTCACTTGAAATCAATCATTTTTTCGATTTTACACACAGCGCCGAAAATGAGGAATATGGAAAACCTCATCCTTCGGTATATTTAACTGTTGCTAATAAACTCGATGTAAATCCCCTGCAATGCTTGGTAATTGAAGATTCGTTAAATGGAATTATTTCTGCGAAAGCAGCGAGAATGAAAGTGGTTTGTATTCCAGAAAAAACACATTTCCCGGAACCCAAACTCAATCTAGCGGATTACCACTTCGAAACAATGGTGGAGTTATTGAATACTTGGCAGGGTTAATTTTTAAGCTAAAGAATCAAAAACCCAAGACTTACCCCAATCTTCTTTTTCTGATTCTGTCCATAATTCAGGATAAAAAATACGCTTTTGGAATCTTGGCGGTAGATATTTTTGCCAGTTAGTGCCCCCTGTTGCAGCAATGTCATCATTAGTGCGTTGTAAATAACGAACTGCTGATTTATAATGGGCTAATGGCCAGTTAATATTTACATTAATATCATTTTGGCGAAGGCAGTTAATTACATTTTCATCTAATTGTTCATTAGGGCTTAAGCGCTGGTAAACTTGCCAAAGATTGCGCGTATGACATTTTTCTCCTAGTGCAATAAATTCTTTTTGATAACGCTTTTCAAATTGTTCAAGTGTCAAAGTTTTCTTTCCTGTTAATACTTCAGTTGCGCCCTCTTTCCAATATATAAATTCGTACATTTCACTTATGGAGGTAGAGCCCTCAAGGGCTTCGCGTTTATCTTTGTGAACTAAATTGATAAAATCTGTACTATACATTTCTATGAATCGATACTGGGCAGATTGAAAACCGCTTGCCGGCAATAATGACATTCGGAACTTTAAAAATTGTTCTTTATCCATTCCTGTTACCATTATTTCGAAACTTTTAATCAAAGCTTCAAAGTACCGATTGATTCTACCTACACGTTCTACAAAAAACGATTTACTTAGATTGACTTCTTCACCCAATTGCTCAAATTCATTCAAAGCTAATTTGAAATATAGCTCGGTAATTTGGTGGTAAACGATGAAAATTACTTCGTCTGGAAAACTTGTTTTTGGCTTTTGTAAACTTAATAAAGTATCAACTTGAATATAATTCCAATATTTTACAGAATCAGCATAAAGAAGACCGTCCAAGTAGGAAGTTAAATCTTGACCGAGAGCAGCATATTTATCATTTAGTTTTTCCAGTCTTTCGATGATTTCAGGAGTCATTTCCATTGCTTAAATTTTTCCAAAAATAAAGAAGCCAAGTTTACCAAAAGCAAATTTGTTAAAAAATCAACATGTTTTAAATTTGAATTCCTGCTTTGACCTTATAATAAGCTACTTCATCACAATTCTAATCCTCTCATAAAGCGCTGAATAGGGTTGAGATTATTCACTTGAATTTTTAATTCGTAACAATCTTTTTTGGGATTATATTTTACGAAGGGAATGGTAAGTGGGTATTCATCTTTTAGTATTAAATAACTTTTTAGGGAAAGGTCTAGCTCTACCTTATGTTTTTCACCGGTAAAACTAAAGCCAAATGCATCTGGAATCTGTAATTCATGTTTATCCTCATAAGTAAATGATTTGTCAAGAAAATCAACGCCTGTAATTCTGTCTAAATGATAGGTTTTATTTTTTCCTGAAGAAATCTCATAAGCCATTACTGTGTGATAATTATCAGTAAATCCAAAGGGCTCAACCGTTCTGTCTGAAATAGATTGTGAATTTACAGAATGATATCGTTTCAAAACAACTTGTTCTTTATTGACCATGGCCTGTGCGAGACGCTCAATTATTCTTCCGTTTTTAGCATTAACTAAATGGCCCCCAACAATATTAATATCTGAAGCCAAATAAATTTTTGTTAGAACGGAGTCTTTTAATTTGTTGCGTTTACCAGCTGTCAGTACTAATTGTTTGAGGTATTTTGCTTCCTCTGTTGTGAATCGAACACCCTGAGCATTGTTAGTCTGAATAAAGAAACGGTTGTATTTGTCTCGATGTAAATCAAAACCACATTCACGTATTAAATCGAGATAACGATAAACGGTACGTTCTGTCGTTTCTAACATTTCCGAAAGTTGTCGAACTCCTTTGGGCGGATTTTGTTCGAGGTAAGCAATGAATTGCAAAACCCGAAGGATTTTTCGTTGGTTTAGCATCGTAATTAAGTTTGGTACACAAATAAGCGGAAAATGTGGGACTCAACCAAATTGTTGACCTTATTTGTCAGTCAAATTTAACGGTATTCATGTTTTTGACCTTAATTGTCAATTTAGTTTCACGTGTTTTAATTGATTGACCTTGATTGTCAGTGTAATTCATCAATTTTGAATGTCATTAACCAAGGCCACCTATTTAAACATAAAATTTCACCTTCCACCAATCGCGAAACCGCTAGGCTGGCTCTTTGAGTCAGCCTTTTTTATGTTATTGAATGCTGCATGCAAAAAGCTCATTTAATCGTAAAAACACTTTAAATGATACAAAATCAATGATTTAATGTTGCTTTCGGTTGAATCTAGCATTACATACTAGTATGCACTAAAACTAAAAACATGAAAAATAGCGATTATATGAACTACTTGGCCTTGAATCAAAATATTTTGAATAAGACTTTTGTTATCGGAGGTGGGCCACAATCTAAAAACGAAAAGACTCCAATTACTGCTTCAGAAGGAATAAGGGTTTTTCTAAATGGGGTGCACGTGATTCCCGAAAATAGTGACATCATTAAATGCTACAATATTGGAACCATGACACATCCCGATGCCATGATGGGAATGCCCGGCTCAAGTGGAGATTTAAACTATCAAATCTGCATAACAGAAAAAGAGTATCTGGTTTTAGTCAGTTTGAAACTCAGTGAATTTTCAAATGGAAAGTCAAAGCCAGCAATAGATTTATTGGGTCTTGTTCAAAAGGATTCCCTTCCGACACATATTGAAGATCATGAAGACAATTATGGATTCATTGCTCAAGAGGTGTTGTATTGCCATTTTGATAGTTTGTTTCAGTTTTACGACAATGTAGCAGACTTAAAAGATTGGGATTTTGATGAGGATGATGCCTTATTTCAATTTGTACAAACCTATTTTGAAAAGAAAAAGGGTTGAAAGTTTGTGACCAATGCACTTATAACTGATTTAAATAAATTACTTTAGTTGGTAATAATTAGCTTTAATAAACGAGCTAAAATCTTTTAGAGATGCAAAAATTTGGAGTTCTAATCGGGTTTGTAGTTCTATTTTTCCGTATTGATAAATCGGCTGCACAAAACAAATTGTACATTACACCTATTCTCAATTTTAAAAGAAGTATTGCATTTGTGGATCCTGCTGATTTGAATAATAATGAACCTGCAGGACTTGGAAACCAATATTTTTACCAACCTTATTCCGTGGCCTACAGCACGAATTTTGTGAAACACCTTACCTTTGGTTACGGATTGTCTTTAGGTTACTCTTTTCGAAACGACACCAGATTTCTCAATTTAACCTATTCAAAAGATGCCGCTGATTTTGGGGCACACTCCACTTTTCGGCCATATAATAGTGATATGCATGTTGGATTTGGGAGCACGTATTATGGAATAGGTTTGAAGCGCATAAATTTAGATTACAGCATGCAGCTTTCGAAAGAAAAAGGCTTTTTAACACCATGGTTGCATGCAGGATTGGGTTGTAATATCAATACGAATACTTGGACAACAATATTTCCCTTTGCGTTTAATACACCCCTCAATCCAAATGGCGATTTACTTTTAATGACCTACATACAACCGTTTGAAGAAAGGCGAATCAATGGACTTTTAAAAATAGGTTTGGGTAATGATTTTTATATAAAAAACAAGTATTGGTTTTCCTTGAATGCTTATTACATTCAAGGATTTGGGATCGCTAGCAGAATAGAATTCGTTCATG
>CANHJY010000004.1 GCA_947461185.1 Flavobacteriales bacterium | reverse complement strand
AATGACCTATATATCCTATCAACAAAATATATCACTGGGTTTGATATACCCTTTGATGCCAGTGTAGCAATCATTGCAAATGAAAAATGTCCGACTGATACCAGATACATCAATGACATAGTTCAAGCTTACGGCAGAGTTAGAAAAACGATTTTAAACGCTGGTATTTTTTATTCCAGAAACGAATACACCGAAACCATTACTGATGAAGAGTTTTTAAATAATTTCAACCATGGATTGGCTCATCCCAATCCGCAACATTTTACCAATGGAAAAGTAAATCATACTGTGGTGCTGAGTGAATGTCTACCAACACTCATGCGAAGAGAAACGTATAATAGCGTGGAATCGTTGGTTGAAAATCTAAAACCCTTCGGATTCAACCCTATCATTGTTGCAGTGGATATTGAAAAAATAAATTCATCGAATTTAAGGCTTTATGAAAAAATCCGCTACCTAAAATCTTTGGATTTGGATTTGCTAAAAATATATGCAGAGTATGTTTTCAATAACATCAACGGTGATAATGAAAATTATAATGGATATAATGACAAGCTTATTAAGATATATGTAGCTGCCATCATTTCTAAAGTATGTAATAACAAATGGCTAGATGAAAAACTAGATGAAATTGATAGGTACCCAGACCTTGTTAGCTTTTTAAAAACTTTCATTGACACCAATATCCAAAGCCTTGGCCAATCAGGATTGAAGTCTACCGCAATAGAAAAAAAGTGGTTTGAAGTAAATCTGGAACCAAATGAATTGGATGCAATCACGAGATTTAATGTTTCGGAAAGGCTTATCAAAAATGCAAAAAAAGAAGGCGCATTGTCAGATGAATTCCACTCTGCTAACTCACCCTATAGCCTATTCAACAACTGTGTTTATCTGGTGAATACTTTTCATGCCATCAATCTGGTTCAACAGGATAAGGTTGATGAAGAGACACTTCAAGCTATGGAAATCCAATCTAAAATTAGTGAAGTAATGAAAGCCGATTATCTCAATGGCGTTTCAAAATCACTTGATATTCCCATAAATAAAATCCAGCAGCTAATTGATGGAAACGATAAAGGATTGAACGACAAAATGTATAACAGACACATCAAAAGCTTCTTTAAACATTCATTCAATAAAGTAATTCGTAATCTATCTTTTGAACCAACACCGCAGCAAATTGAAGGGATTGAGTTGAAGATTGAAAAATACAAAAACACACTTAACAAAACCAAAGATGATAAAACCAGCGATAGCATCAAATTCAAACTTAGTTTGATTGATTATAGCATTGAAAAACAAAAAGAATATCACCGCTATTATCTGCTTGGCATGGCTTCGCTTCATATTGCTGGCCACATGGCTGGATTTAGATGTACAAAATCTAACAACCGTGAATATAACGTTGCAACCAAGGTGCCAAGAGCATTACGATATAAATACACACCGTACAAAATGGTTGAAGTTGATATCGCCAGCAGCAATCCTCAAATCATTGACCAATTATTGGGCACCAGCATTGGTATGGATGTATATAAAAATCTGATGCATAGCCATGGGATTTCTAGAGAAAAAGCGAAGGTGTTATTCAACCGTACCATAAACAATCAAAGTCTTTCAATCGAGAAAGCAACAGAAATTTATTTGTCTGCTGGATACACTCCTGAAGATGCTAAGAAACTTGCAGAAAGAACAACATCTAGCAAAATATATAACGAAATGTGTGTTGAAGAAGAAGATTTGATTTTATTATACAAAGCCGTAACGAAGGTTCAGAATGCCATTAGGATTCACGATGCGCTGTTGATGTTGGCGATACCACATAACACCAATAATCTACCAGAAGAAATAAATGGAATAAGATTCAAAGTAGTTTATAATTGATATTGCACGCTCATGCGAAGTAATGATTCAAATGTTATCATGATAGATTTATTACAAGGTGAGTTAGAGTAATTGAATCATTTATTGATTTAAAAATCATCTCTGAAATTCATTGTTTATTTGAAGACAACATAATAAAAACGTGCTAAATTATGAGTGTAACAAACTGTAATTCAATTACTTTAAAAGAACAAAAACGTGGTCATCATGGTACAAAAGGAACATTTAAAGATTTCAATATTTTAGTTCGAAAAAAATAAAAAAATAATTTTTTTAAAGTAGGTGTACCTCAATATTTTAAGTCAAAAATTTGAGGTAAAAAAAATTTGGGGCAAAATTTTTGGATAAAGGGTCACCACCTAGATTTGGAGGGTCAAAATCCCATAAGGAAGGGGGGTAACGGAGGGGGGGTGTCCATGGGGGTATCCATGGGGGTATCCCTTTATCAATCAAATGGATGCTTAATAAACCTGATGTTAGAAATGAATAACATCAAGTCTTCTTTTGAAATTGTTTTCGATAGGTAGTAATTAAAATAACCAACATCAATGGCATCCTGAATTAAAGGTGATTTTTGTAACATGGTAAAAAACACAATTGACATTTTTGGATTGACTGTTTTCTTGTAAAGGTTAGCTAACACCAGTGCTGGAGAACTAAGTAGATTTTCTTCTTTCTCATCAATGAAAAGCACATCTATTTTATTTTCGTTTTTGATAGCTCTTTTTATGTAATCAACACCTTCCGATTCTGAATTGCATCCAACAAGGGTAAAGTGAAAGTTTTTATTTATCAAATCAAACAGGCTTTCCATATTGGAACCATATTGGTCTATTATTAATATTTTCATGTTTGGTGATTTTTAATTTTCTTATTAAGTCCTTCAATAAATACTCACCGAAACATAAAAAATCCACCAGTTGATTCAGCCAAATGGCCACAAAAGTGTACCTAGGGGTATCAAAATGACCAAAAATCCTATCAGAGGCCAGGAAAGGCACCAGGATTCATTTTTTTTCTGAAAATAATAACATTGCTCCAAAAAAGACTAAAAGGGGTCAAAATCGCTTCTAATTCGTTAATGACCAGGCGGTTATGTCAACCCGTATTTTTGTGGATTAAATGGGATGGCGTTATGTTTTAGGTACTTGAAAAGGTCATAAGTCACATTTTGACAACCGTAAATCTCGGGCCAAGATGGTCTGTCTTTTCTGAACACTTCATAAATAATTTCGACTCGGTAGTTGCCGTTTTCTATTTCAACTGGTTGAATTGAATCAATGAAGCATACACCATAATTGGGATGCATAAAGCGACCTCCAACCAAAAAATAGTAGTCAATGGAGATATTTAAAGATTGAGTTTTGGACAGAATAAACATTTTGATAGATGTCTCTATCAAAGGTAATTTATCGGATTAAAAAAACTAGAATAAAATAATTTTAGCTTGAAAAATACCAAGACTGACTCAGAAATCTGTCAATTCCGATAGCGATAAATCAAGAGCTTTTGATATTGTGATTAACATGTCAATTGTAGCAGCGTATTTGGCGTTTTCAATTCTTTG
The DNA here is from genome assembly GCA_947461185.1 of Flavobacteriales bacterium. Taxonomy (GTDB): domain Bacteria; phylum Bacteroidota; class Bacteroidia; order Flavobacteriales_D; family Crocinitomicaceae; genus M0103. The sequence goes on along the minus strand of CANHJY010000004.1, from coordinate 14,610 downwards.
GATTGTAATTTTTGCTATTTCAGCCTCATCTGCAAGGTCTTGTTGGCTCATACCCACGCTCTCCCTCAATCTTCTGAGATGAATTCCAAATGCTTTGACTTTTGAAGGATTTTTCACCCTTCAAAAGTCGTTTTAGTGAAAAAATATATTGGATACACATGTGTATCCAATTGAAAAACTGATTATTTTTGACCTACTACCAAACTAATTCCAACATAATTAACATTTGAAAAAGATAGGTTTTAATATTCTTGTAAATTGTATTATCCCAATTCTATGCGGAACATTAATTTATGTTGGGTATAGACCTACATCATTGAATTACTTCAGCTGGTTTTCCGAATTAGGACTAGCGAACAATCTTCTCGTTGTCAGGAAAAATATTTCATCACTTTGGCCCAAACCAGCAAATTGGATTGTTTATTCATTACCTGATGGTTTATGGGCATATTCATTCATTTTCTCAATTAAATTGATTTGGAATGAAAAGCAAGGAGGTTATTGGATTTGGACTTTCATTTCTTACATGATTATTCTGCTTCCTGAAATACTTCAATTTAATAAAATCTTACCTGGAACATATGATATTCAGGATATTGCCCTTTTACTTTTAGGAATAATTTTATCATCAATCGTTCTTTCAACAAAAAAATATGAATATGAAAAAACAATTTAGACATCTTTTTTCAGCAATGATTGTAGCTTCAATGGTGATTTTGGCTATTGGGTCAGATGAATCAGACAACAGTTCTTCATCTGGCAGTAATAGCTCAACGTCAAGTGGCAGTTCCAATAATAAACAACAAGATAATAAATGCCCAAGATGTAATGGTAGTGGTTCTGTTTCAACTTATAGCGCAGCTACTTGCACAATGTCACACTTTGAATCTGGTGATTGTTATGGAGGTCATAAAAGTGGCTATGATTGTATTCCAACTGGTAGTAAAACTTGCCCCTGTTGTAATGGTTCTGGTAAGAGTACAAACAAATAAAATTCAATGAATTACCAAGCTATACTTAATGATATTTTACACAAAAACTGTTTTATGAAAAATACAATTAGATACATTTTTACACTTTTTATTATTTCGATTATGGTTTTTTTGGCTTTTGGGTCTGATGATTCATCTGATTCTGGAAAAGTTGATTATGACAACATTAAAACCCAAGAAGAGTTAAATAAGTATGTTCAAGAAAATGCTACCGATAAGTGTGAAATGTGGCAAAGAGCTTGCGCAAATAGGAACGAAACAAGAAGGTGGCAAGAGCAAGTTTACGTTGATGAAACTATTTCTAATTTCATGTTAGATGTATTACCGACGGTAGTTCAAAACAATAATTTACCGAACTCTTATATTGAGCCTGCAAAAGATATTTATCTTAGAAAATTGAAGGAATGTGGCTACTCTACTTATCGAAGTGAATGGCCTAAATAATGAGTACTTAAATAACAAAGAACATAAAATAAATGATGAATGGAATATCTTCAATACCCCCAATCATTATGTGCTACTGGTAAACTATTCAATTCATCTCGGTGTTGTTTCCACTTGGGCATAAACTTATTCATCAGAGAGATAAACCTATCGTTATGGTTTCGCTCCAGCAGATGAATGAGCTCATGAACAATGATATACTCCAAACAAATGATAGGCTTTTTGGATAGTTCCAGATTCAACCAGATTCTTTTTTCATCAACGTTACACGCACCCCATTTTGTTCGCATTTGCTTTACACCCCAATCGGCTGCTTTAACTCCAATGATTTTTTCCCACTTTGAAATCAGCTCTGGAATTATCTTTTTAAGTTCTTTTCTGTACCATTCTTTCAGCACCACAGCCCTCTCTTCCTGTTTTGTTTTTGGCCGTACAAATAGTTGAATCTGTTTGGTTCCTTTGATTACAACTTTATTAAAACCATCATGTTCAATCACCTTCAACAAATACCTGCTACCTTGAAAATAATGACTTTCACCTGTTGTAATTTCTCGTTTTGTTTCTCTGGGTTGTTCTTTAAAATTCTTGATGTGTTTTTTTATCCACCCCAATTTAGAGATAGCAAAAAGCCTAACAACCTCATCATCTGTTTTATGTGGTGCTGCCAATCTTATCCTTCCTGTCGGTGGATATACGGCCAAATGCATGTTCTTGATATCCTTTCGAATTACTTCAACTTGAATATTGGCTATGGTTATTATTTTTGAATTAGTACTCACTTTGTGCTTTGATGATTTTCATGATTTCTACCGTCTTTTCTTCATCTTGTAATACACCATTCACAGCGATGCGTACTTTCTTTTCTCGGATGCCACCATCACGCCATCCATCGTTTTTGGTGTACTGCACTACCGAATCCAATGCCAATGCCAGTTCTTCATCTTGGTCTAGATTGTCGTACAGTGCTCTTCTGGCTGGCGTAGTAAGAGTTACTGGATAATTACTGGTCTGATTAGGATTGGCGATGCTTTGTGCCAGTGCGGTAATCCTTTTCAGATATTCCTGATATTCCAGCGTTTCATTTTTACGCTGTTGAATAAGCTCATCCAACAACTTAGACATCTTCTCGTAGTACTTTGGATTGGTTTGCGATTCTTCAATGATTACTTTACGAACATTGTTTTCAATGGTTTCAGAAACACTCTCACGTTTCTTTTTTCTTTTGGCTTCTTCTCCTTCTTCTGATTCCTCACCCAATTTTACAATGAGCTCAACCAATGTTTTGTTATCTAAGTCGCTTATCTTTTTGCTGCTCTTAGCATCCAGATACATGTCCATCAACTGGCGCATGCCTGGTTCAAATCGCTTCAAATCAATATAATCACCGCTAGCTCTTTTGATGGTATCACGTAAATCTGAATAGTATTGAACCTGCTGTTTGATATCATCAGCTCGCTGCTCATCATACCCTATTTTATGCATCTCATTGGCGATGTCCGAATAAGCTCTTATCAATGAAACCACCGCTTTATACAGCGCCACTCGTCTTTCTTCTGTTGCTTTTAGGTCTTTTGGATTTTCGGTGTTGCCACAGAAATACCTGATAAAGTTGGGCTCATCTTTTGGATGAACAGGCTCGCACATGGCTATCACAGTTTCCAATGCTGTTTCTAATCTTTCTCTACTGGCAGTATAACGGTTGGTCAATAAACCCTTTACATCTTCTTCATCGTATTCATCAAATGCTTCTGAAGTATAGTCGTTGATGGATTTTTGAAGGCTTTTAAACAAGTCCTTGTAATCAACAATGTATCCATAATCTTTGCTCTCATCATCCACACGGTTCACTCTGCATATCGCTTGAAATAATCCATGGTCTTGCATCTTCTTATCTATGTAGAGATAGGTTGCCGATGGTGCATCAAAACCTGTCAACAGTTTGTCTACCACAATCAACAACTTCATTTTGGATGGTTCTTTAATGAACTTGGTTTTAACCTCATCTTCAAACACCTCAGTGGTTTTGCCATTCAGCATTTTCTGGTATACTTCATACTTTAGAATGTTGTCTGTTGGCGAATCCTCTCCAGTTTCTTCACCCTTGATATTACTATGATGTGGTTCGTAAGAAGTGATGATGGCACAATCTTTAAATCCTGCATTTTGAAACAACTCATAAAATTTGCAAGCTTGATATACACTGCCAGATACCAGCATCGCATTTCCTTCGCCAGTTGATATTCTGGGTTTGGTTTTAAAATCTTTGATGATGTCAAATACGATTTTCTCCAATCTGGATTTAGAACCCAGTACTTTTTGCATTGTACCCCAGTGCTTCTTCAATTGAATTTTAGCCACATCATTCAACCCCTTGGTTTCAGCATCAAACCATTCATCAATGCTTTGTTGGTCGGTTACAAACTGCTCCACATCTCTGGCTTCATATAGCAAATCCAACACCACTCCATCTTCTACCGCTTCATCAAACTTATAAGGGTTGCCAATGTACGGGCCGAATATCTCAATGCTCTTTTGTTTGTCTTTCTTTAATAGTGGTGTTCCTGTGAATCCAATGAATAGCGCATCTGGTAAAATGAGCTTCATGGCATCATGCAGCTTTCCTGATTGTGTACGGTGACATTCATCAACAAATACATAGATGTTACCCTTGGCTTTGAAGTCTTTTCCTAGGCTCTTTTTTATTTCTTCAATGAAAGAATCATAATCACCTTCTTCAGATTGACGGCCAAACTTATGAACCAAGCTGCAAATCAACCAGTGTTCTTTTGCATTGAGTTTGTTCAATAGGTCTTTGCCACTGGTAGTACGATAGATACTTTCTTCAACACCGATAAATAGTTTTTTAATCTGGTCATCTAGTTCTTCACGGTCTGTGATTATCAATACTCGGCTATCCTGAATATTTTCACGAATCCATTTGGTGAGCCAAACCATCGTTAAGCTTTTACCGCTACCCTGTGTATGCCATATGATACCACCTTGATTGTTACGAACATTTTCATGTGCTGCTTTAATACCAAAGAACTGGTTGGGTCGACAAAGCTTTTTTACACCTTTATCAAACACCACAAAATCATGAATCAATTCTAAGAATCTTGATTTTTCGCAGATAAGCGTTAGATGCTTATCCAACACGTAATCATATTCTTTGTCGGATTCTTCTTTCCATTGAAGGAAGTATTTCTCTGATGTTTCAATGGTGCCGTATCTCAAACCCTGAGTATCATTGCCAGCTAGTACAAACTGCATTGTGGTGAAGAACTTCTGGATGAATTCTGGCTTCTGGTTGTCTAGGTTCTGACGGATACCTTCTGTAACACCAACCTTGCTTCGTTTTAATTCTATAACACCCAGCGCAATACCGTTGACATAAATAACGATATCGGGTCGCTTATCAAACTTACCTTTTACCGTTACTTCTTCAGCGATGGCGAAATGATTTTTTTGTGGTTCTGCCCAATTGATTAGCCAAACGGTTTCTTTTGGCTGGCCTAATTCTTCTCTTACAGGTATGCCATAACGTAGAAGTTTGTACGTTTCTTTATTCGCCTCATACAATCCATTGGTTAAGTTACCTGCTGTTTTAGTAAGCTCATCAATGGCTTTTCTGGAAAGCAAATCCGAATAACCCTGAGTGGCTGTGAGAAATTTATACAGCAGATTTTCTTCAATGGGTTGTGTGCGCATCTCTTCTTCCCAATCGCCCAGATATTCGTAGTTCAACTCTGTTTGAAAGAGTTGTACGATTCGGTTTTGGGTGATGCGTTCTGGTTTGCCTATATAAGTGTTAATCATTGATATATTTGAATTTGATATATAATTCTATAAATCTAAAATCTCATTTATAGTAAAATTCACACTACCTATTATACTGATTATTTTAGTACTACTCCTTTCATTTAAAAAACCAGAAAAAGAAAATTGATTAGATATCTTTTCAAGGGTTATTAGTTCAGCAATTCCGTTTACATCTATAATTAAATATTTTTTTTCTACTCCGCATACTTGATAATCACCAGATTTTTCCCATTCTGCAACAATTGGACTTTCAAAACCCATTAAAATCGAAGGTTCAAATAATTTCACTTCGATTTCTAAATATTTTTCGTAGTTAGGAGGTGGTATGAAAAAACTTGGTGTAGGTTTTATTGAAACCCTGTTTTTTAAAAATAAGATTTGTTCTTTACTTAAGCTTATAAGAACATTTTTTTGTTTTTTGAATCGTGAAATAAAGTGAGTTTTTTTAATTCTTCTATTTCTTTTTTTAATTCTTCGTTTTGATACTCAACAGAACTTAATTTATTTTCAAACTTAGAGCATTTTTCTTTTGAAGCCTTTAGTTCGGTTTCTAGTGAATTATTTTTATTTGAAACTTTGGCCAATTCAATACTCTGCATATTTAATTCATATTCCAAATCAATAAGCTCAATTTCCAATTGTTCTTTCGGAGACTTTAATTCCATGAAATTCTCTTTTATTTTTTCGTTGAATTTAATCAAATCAAATTCTGGTTTTATGAAAATAAACTCATCTTTGATTCTTCCATAAACAATTGAATTACCGTCAGTAAAAAAAATAAATCCATTCCATTCGCATAATTCTTCAGAGCTTAAATGACTCAATAAGTCCTCAATTTTTTTCATGAATTTTTGTGTTCCCCACAAATACTCATTAAATAAATTTTTGTCTGCTTTTATTGATATTTCAAGATTGTCATTAACAATTAGTCCAATAGCGACTGTAGAGGTTTTCGATTTCAATATCAGAATATCATTAACAGAATCTCTTTTTATTTTTATTTTAGGAATTTTATTTATTTCGTTGAGTAAGCTCATAATATAATAGGTTTAAATATTGATAATATTCTTAATGAAAATGTTTTTCTGATAATTAATTTATCTTTTTCTGAATGTAACTACCATGTCTGTTTATATCAATCGGGTTTTTCCAGTTAATAATTCCTGCATCATGCCTTTTTTGACATTTTTTAGTTTAGTAATCCTAAGCCCCATTTTCTCAATACCCTCATCCATAACCTTAAGAAATTCTGCAATATTCTCTTGTTCATTGAGGCTAGGTGTCTTTATAATAAAATTTTTGACTGTTTGAGCATTGAGGTTCTTTTGAGTGCCTTCTCCCACATATTTCATTACTGATTTTTGCATATTAGAAAGTAGGTAATACATGAATTCATTGGAATACTCTTTTTTAAATTTTATACACAGAACAGCTTGAGATATGGCAAGTGATATTTTTGTAATTGAAACAAACCCAACAGAAGCGTACATAGAGTATATTAAAGTATCTTTTTCAACTATCCATGATGCAGAATTTTCAATTCCTTCCTGAGAAACTCTATTGGAAGTAAAAGTTAAATACTTACCCTGCTCTGTCATATCACCAATAGATAAAAACGGAATACTTCCATTGTAGTACTTTTTGATTGTTGAACTAGGCGTACCACCACTACGAATTATTAAGACCGTATCTTCCAATTTATTTTCTTTCCATGAGTTTTTTGGTGTCAGCAATTGCTGCATAGCACCTTGTTTGATGGCTTTCTTTTTGGCGATGAGCTTTTCCAGATTGGTAATGAGTTCTTCAACATCGGTTAATGCATCGGCAATGGCTTTTTGTTCGGTGAGGGTTGGTGGAAGAGATACTTTGTATTTTGAAACTGAAATGCCAGTCAATTGTGGAATACCTCCACTTTCTTCAAATATTTTAATTCTATTGTTGATATAAAAAGCTAAAAATTTATTGTTTATTCCACTTTTTGGAAAAAGTACAAGCAATCTTCCTATTGCACCAAATCCACCAGAACGAGCAAATGTCGTTCCTAAACCTATTCCTCTACCTACTATAGTCAAAGATTCTCCAGTATATTCTGGTTGTTTGTAATATCCATATAGACCAAGGTTTTCAACGGTGTTAGAATATACTGGATAAGGATAATTACTATCAAGTTGTTTTGAAAAAATCATTTCTTGTAAATCCCTACCCACTGATATGTTGCAAATATCTTCTATCAACTTTACATCCCAATCATCTGGAATAACACCCACTTCCGTTTTCTTATATCCTTTTTTTACTAGCTCCATACCAATCCCATTTTTTTAAGGTGAGCATTTACTTTTTCTTCCAGTGTTTTTACCGATTTATCAACACTGCCTAATGTATCATCATATCTTTCACCCAATTCTTTTATGCGAGCAGTAAGGCGTTGTGAGATGGCATCAATTTCACATTGTATGCTTGATGATAAGCTGTGCATCCATTTCTTTTCAATCACCAGCTCTTTCACTTCAGCTTCGGTGAGCTTATCATATTGCTTCAGCGTGAGGTTATCCAACTCAGCCGTTTGTTCTTTTATTTGTTTGCCCAATGCAGCTTGTTGTTCAAATAGTTTTTCAATGGATTGCAATAACTGAACAGCTTCTTTTTCGCTGGCATCATTTTTAATTTCTTTCAATCGCTTTGCCACCGTAGCCTTGGTTAGTTTACCGTTATCGTTGGTAGCATCAGCCAACAAACCTTCTTCACCAGCATGCTCTTCTTCATAACCTGTAATTTCAGCCAGTATGCTTTCTAGTGTTGCTTCCAGTTGTTGCAGCGCTGCAAGCTTTTCGGCAAAATAATTATCAATGATAATAGACTTAGGCAACAGGTCGCAAGTCCAACCTTTGTCCACTTCTTTGCCCTTGTTGTTCTTTTCTATTATCCTGCGAACCTTGGCCGTCCAACCTTCTTCAATCACCATATACACATCATCCTTCATGGTTTCATTCCAGTAGTTCATGAGATGCTGGTAAATGTCGTAACGGTCTATCAGCGGTTTATTTTCATATTGTGCCAACAAATCTTCTGCTAATTGATATACCAGTTTTTTAGGTGATGATTCTTTTTTTATACTCAACAATGATTTGCTTACATCTTGTTTCCATGCATCAAAAACCCTATCTAGTTTTTTTCTATAATTGATAAATTCTGGATGAGCATAAATGGTTTCTTTAACGGCATTACCATCTACCTTCAATTTAACGTAGCCATCACGAAGCGGCTCAAACAAAACCTTTTTCATTGATAAGTATACTTCCCAATAATCGTTTAATCCTTGAATATCTCTGTTGGGTATGCCACCATTCAAATGAGCATTCAGGTCTTGGATATCTTCCGCTTCCTGAGTATCTATATATCTTGGTATGTTGAGATTGTATTCGTTTTTCTCAATTTCTTCAAACGGCACAAAACGAGCGTACTTTTCTACTTCTTTTTGGTTGTTGAATACATCCACCACCAAATGAATATCCTGTTCACGAAGACGGTTTTTATTGCCATCTTTTATAAAACCTTTACTAGCATCAATCATGAAAACACCTTTACGACTATCCGCATTTTCTTTATCTATTATAATTATACATGCAGGAATACCAGTACCATAAAACAAGTTGGCAGGTAGACCAATGATGCCTTTTATGAGTTTGCGTTGAAGGATGTTCTTGCGAATTTCACCTTCGGCACCGCCACGAAACAATACACCATGCGGCAATATCACAGCACCTTTACCAGTGCTTTTAAGACTGGCGATGATGTGCAATAGAAAAGCGTAATCACCATTCTTATCTGGTGGTACACCGTATTCTTTAAAACGGTTGAATTCATCATTCATTGGTGAGATACCGTTGCTCCAGCTCTTTGTTGAAAATGGCGGATTGGCCACCACAAAATCAAAACGCTTTAGGCTGCCATTGGTTTCTTTAAACTGTGGAGAAGCGATGGTGTTTTTTCCAGCGATTGAAGCTTCAGGAAAACCATGTAGCCACATGTTCATCACCGACAAACTTTTGGTAGCGATATCCATTTCCTGTCCGTAGATGGTTAATCCTTTGGGTGATTCTTCTGCCACTTTCAAAAGCAGCGAACCCGAACCACAGGTTGGGTCATATACAGAATAGGATGGTTTATCAGCTTTCTTTACATCAATAACTTTAGCCAGTATTCTGGATACTTCCGCTGGTGTATAAAATTGTCCTTTACTCTTACCAGATTCAGTTGCGAAATGGCGCATTAAATATTCATACGCATCACCCAGAATATCATCATCTTCAGCACGGTTGTTTTTAAAGTCCAGCGATGGATTTTCAAAAATGGAAATCAACTTGGATAGACGGTCAATCTTTTCTTTATCCGAACCCAATTTATCATCATCATTAAAGTCAACCAATTCTACGGTTCCTTCCAATCCGTTGGCGGAGAATAGCGGTTTTAAAATCTTCTTGTTGATTTGGTCACCTATGTCTGGTTTACCTTTCAACGCCACCATATCTTCAAACGAAGCACCCTTGGGCACTTCAATAAGACTGTTGTCTTTATTGCCGTACTTGTCCGATACATACTTTACGAAAAGCATGGTGAGCACATAGTCCTTGTATTGACTTGCATCCATTCCACCTCTTAGTTCATCACAGCTAGCCCAGAGCGAGCTGTATAATTCTGATTTTTTAATTGCCATATTAAGCAGCTTGTTTTTTCTTGTTAGATACCAATAATTGTTTCACATCCACATCCAGTATGTTGGCTATTTCGTAGAGTATTTCCACAGATGGTTGTCTGCGATTCTGCACATACGAATTGACCATATTGAAAGATTTGCCGAGCTGTTCGGCCAGCCATGTTTGAGTATGGCCTTTTTTTTCAAGGATGAGCTTGATGTTGTTCATTGTTATATAAATATTCTCTGATGTTCAAATATATGGCATGCATCTCATTTTGTGAGATATTGGGGTGATTTATTAATAAGTGTGTCAATTGTTATTGTGTTGGTGTGTAATCAGGTGGATTTGATTAATATTTTTAAATCCAATTGTTCAATTTCATTCAAAAACAGGCTTTTTCACACCAGCTTAAAAGTTAAATATATGTTAACGTTTATTTTAGTTATAATAATTTATAATTTATAAACAACTCTTAAATAATCATTTAATACTTTTTTTAAATTAATTAGTTTAAAGTCTGCTTACTTTATTTTTACTATTGTAAGACTCATTGAAACACTCTATGTTTGTACTCAACCCATCATTTTGCAATGTTGCAATCATTTAAAAAACATCTAAACATGAGTCCATAAAAACTAAAAGTTAATCAGGTTTTGCAAAGAGTTTTCAGGCCGCAAAAACTCAATTGTCTATCAACTACCAGTTCAGGTAGAAATTTTCACCCGCAATTTTTGAATGTTCAAAAAAATGAGCGAAAGCTCAAAGGGCATTTTATTGCATAAACTTTAAAAAAAATGAAACAAAATTACTTTAATGACCAAATTACAGGAAAGTACGGTGTATCGAAAAAAACATGTTCTCTCGCAGTTAGCATTTGTGAGCAAATAGTAGAAAAACATAAAATTCCTCGCAGACAAATTGAAATAATAGAGGATTGCGTTGTTCACTTTTATCTTGTAGGACCCTCAAAAAACATGTTACATTTTCATATAACTGTTGAAAACAAGGGTAATATAGAATATGGTGTTGAATTTATTGATGGACCTTATTTCAGTATTGATTATTACCAGTCGATACATGATTCAATTGAATACTTAGATGAATTTGTAAGTCTTTGCAAATCTCGCGAGATTTTCAAAGAATTTAGTGGTGAGTATTGCGAAATGAAAAGGGCGTAGAAAGTTAAATTTCACAGCAAAGCCGAGCAGTGCTAGCCTGCTTGGTAATATGTGACTATTGAAAAGGCATTTAAAAAGAAATTTCAAAAAAATGTAAAGAATTAAGTAACTCTGATTACTGAGGTTATACTAAAAATCTGAATCCCAGTTAGGTAATAATAATATAATGACCTGGAAATCAATTAGATAATTTGGATTTTATAAATAAATCATATTACTTTGTATGGACGAATAACAAGTGTTATTCGTCCACTAAATTCTCAAAAATGACCCCACGCCAGTAAAGGGTTTCAGAGGTCAAAATTTTGAGGGTTTTTCGTCCACTACAAAAACATCAATTATGAAAGTTGCCATATACGCCAGAATCTCAACCACCAACAAAGGACAGGATGCAGATAACCAAATTCAGGTATTAAAAGAATATTCTCAACGGATGGGTTATAATATATATAATGAGTATGTTGATGAAGTATCTGGTGGTACATCCGAAAGGCCCGCATTCAAAAAGATGTTCGCTGATGCGGCTAAAAGAAAGTTTGACCTTATTCTGTTTTGGAGTTTAGACCGTTTTAGTCGCGAAGGAACTAGAGCCACGATTCGTTACATGGAACAGTTGGAGGGATATGGTGTGAATTTCAAAAGCTATACTGAGCAATATATTGATAGCTGCGGTATCTTTAAAGATGTTATAATAAGTTTACTTTCAACTTTAGCCAGACAGGAGAAAATTCGCATTTCTGAACGAGTACGTGCTGGACTTGCTAGAAGTACCAAGAAATCTGGTAGACCAACCATTAGCGGAAACATAGTCCAGCAGATAAAATCTTTGAAGTCAGATGGTCTATCAAATAGAGCTATTGGTAAGCAGTTGATGCTTAGTCATTCAACGGTGGGGCTCTATATTTAACCCTTATTGAAAAACATTGAATAAAAAGAAAAAATACTACCGATTATAATTATATCATTTTCATTAATTTTATGAAAATCAGAATTTGTATGTAATGCTTTTTAAAATGAAATTATTATAAGGTTGGAGTTAAATATTTTAAAAGAATAAAAGTCACAAAATGAAAAAGAATGATTTCAAATCTGTTCAATTTGAATTTGATAAAGACAGAAGAAGTAGCTTGGTTTTGATAATTGACAAAGAAGGGATTGATGATTTTGATTCAAGTAAATTTTTAAAGAAATATTATTTGATTAATCCATCAAAAGAAGAAGGTGAAATTCAATCGTACAGTTATTTACAGAGTTTAACAACAATAAAAAAAATCAAAGCTAAATTTGCTTTTGGCTTTGATTTTGTTAAGTTGAAGGCATTAGGAGTATCTCAAATTGTCAATGAGCTATTTGACAAAAATTTTGGCGAAGTATGGATAAGTATTAATAATAAGTATCTATGCATAGCAAATCTGAACACCCAAACTGAGGAAGAAATTATAGATTCACTTTCTCAAATTCTAGGTGATAAAAAAATAGATACCGAAGGATTATTATTTGAAGTTGTAGTTTTTTAAAGCTCTATACCCCAAAGCTCTGCTAAATATGTAATAAACATTTCTTCATTATCAGACATTTCATCACTATCTGCTAGTGCAATGTCTTTTAAATCAGCAAGTATTGATGTAAGATTAGATTCAGAAAAAACTCCTGCTTCTAGTATCTGGTTTGCAGAATGATTAAGTAAGTCTGTAATCTTGTCTGAATTTTTTTTATCATATTCAGCAAGAAAATTAGAACTTTCGATTAAAATATTTCTTGTTTCATCAGAGTCGTTTACCCACTCATTTAATAATTCTTGAACTTTAATTTTTTCTTCATTTACTAGAATTCCGTCTGTTTTGATAGCATAAATTTGAAAAATGATTGCTACATGATGAAAATGATTGAAACTTTTTGGAGTCATTTTACTGGTTTAGTTTGATTGAAATTTTGTTATAAGTAATATATAAGCTATATTTTGTAATTTCAAAAATATAGTATCTGTTCGAGAGCTCAAAAAATAAATTACAATTGGTTTGGTTTTTAATAATTGGCATGAAAAATAAATAACTAATTATGAATGATTCAGTTTCTACATTCCCAATTGAGAGAGAATTTACTAGGGTTCAAAAAGATGATATTGAATTAGGTTGGTTTTCTATTTCTCACAACTTTATTATAGACAAGAATCAAAGAAGGAAAAATTATGGAAAGTGGTTTTGTATTTATGCTAATGGAAAAAAGATTTTTCGGTTACTTAAATTCTCGCCTAATTTAAAGTATATAAAAGGTGATGAACAAATAGCTTTAGATTGGTTAGGTCACATAACATTAAATGGATTTGAACCAGACAACGAAAAAATGCGATTAAACTATTTAATAAGACCAGCTAGGTTTTATGAAATCATTATTGCAAATATTAATCATCCGAATCAAGGGCTGAGAGCAGCTTACAGATTAGCTATTTTATCACTGATTTTAAGCATTTTGTTCTTTTTAAATTAAACAATTTATCTAAATGAATGAAGAAATAATAAATAAAATTATTCAAGAAATAATTGAGATTCAAAATCAACCTTACGTTAATTCTATCAGTGCCTTAGGCAAAAAAATAAGAGTAGAAAAATTGCATAAACAACTCGATGAACATGGATATAAAGGTGAAAGACCTCCATTAATTTGGAATCAACTTAACTCAAAAAACGACGAGTAGGTGTAGACAGTTCAAAAAATATACAAAATCTACCCAATAAGTGGTTTTAATTATAGCTAGAATAAAACAATCCGAATAAAAGCATTCTTTTTCTTTTGAGTTAATTATAAGTTTAATGATTGAATTTTTGCAATAAAAATTCAATCATTAATTTAGAAGGCACTTCAAGTTTTTCTACTACGCTTTTTTTGAATAAGGATTTTTGACCCACCAAAAAATCTTCATTTACTAAAGTTACTATCTAAACGAAAATCTCAACCGCAGGATATAAGTTTTTTTATTATTAATACAAAAGCTGGCGCAGCCAGCAACATGTATGCAACCTATTTTTACAACTAACCTATCCAACACAGGTAAACATAGACAAACTTTAAAGAAGCGAAGAATTAATAAAAATTCCGTTCTTGATGTATCGTAGCCCGCGTTTTCGCCTGTAACTTATCCACAGGGTAAAAATCTCTAAAAAATCGCTAAAAATGTCTTGTAAAAAAAATAACCACCTGAAAATCAAGTGGTTATTAATGTAATTTGTCGGGATGGCAAGATTCGAACTTGCGACCTCCTGGTCCCAAACCAGGCGCGATAACCGGGCTACGCTACATCCCGAACGGGTTATCTAGTTTCTCTTTTCAGAGAATGATGATGAATATCAAAAAACACTCTCAAAAAGTAAAAACTTGCGGAGAGGGAGGGATTCGAACCCTCGGTACAGGTTTAAGCCCGTACAACGGTTTAGCAAACCGGCCCTTTCGGCCACTCAGGCACCTCTCCTATTGTTGCCCCTT
>CANHJY010000003.1 GCA_947461185.1 Flavobacteriales bacterium | reverse complement strand
TGTTTAAGCCATAAATACTCACCATGGCATAAGCTTGTTTAGTGACTTTTTCCAAATCACTAAGTGCACCTGTGCTGATTTGACCAAAAATCAATTGTTCAGCGGCTCTTCCTCCAAGCGCAGAACACATTTCATCAAGAATTTGATTCGTTCTTGTTATACTACGTTCTTCTGGTAAATACCATGCGGCACCGAGTGATTGTCCTCTTGGAACAATGGTAACTTTAACCAAAGGTGAAGCGTATTCCAATAACCACGAAATAGATGCATGACCCGCCTCATGGAAAGCAATTGCTTTTTTCTCTTCAGCGGTTATGATTTTATTTTTCTTTTCAAGACCTCCAACGATTCGGTCTACAGCATCCAAAAAGTCTTGTTTTTCAACGAAGGATTTATCCTTTCTCGCGGCGATTAATGCCGCTTCATTACAAAGATTGGCTATATCAGCACCAGAAAAACCTGGTGTTTGTTTAGCAAGAAAATCGATATCAATTCCTGTCCCAAGTTTGATTGGTGTTAAATGAACTTGGAAAATTTCTTTTCTCTCATTTAAATCTGGCATGTCAACATAAATTTGGCGATCGAAACGGCCAGCACGCATTAATGCGCTATCTAATACATCTGCACGGTTGGTTGCTGCTAGAATAATCACACCAGAATTCGTTCCAAAACCATCCATTTCAGTTAACAATTGGTTAAGCGTATTTTCACGCTCATCATTCGAACCGAAATTGGCATTTTTACCTCTTGCTCGTCCAATTGCGTCAATTTCATCAATAAAAATAATACAAGGCGCTTTTTCTTTAGCTTGTTTGAATAAATCGCGCACGCGTGATGCACCAACACCAACAAACATTTCTACGAAATCGGATCCTGAAAGAGAGAAAAATGGTACTTTGGCCTCTCCCGCGACTGCCTTAGCTAGCAATGTTTTTCCTGTTCCTGGAGGCCCTACTAGCAAAGCACCTTTGGGGATTTTTGCACCGAGCTCTGTATATTTTTTTGGGTTCTTAAGAAATTCAACTATTTCAACAATTTCTTCTTTGGCTCCTTGTAAACCGGCTACATCTTTGAAGGTGACATTAGTTGATTTACCTTTTTCATAAACTTGTGCCTTGGACTTTCCAATGTTGAAAATTTGTCCGCCAGCACCTCCGCTACCTCCACTCATTCGTCTCATAACAAACATCCATATTGCGACGAGAATAATGATTGGCAAGAGGAAACTAATAATATTGCCTAAGTAATTTACTTCTTCAACATACTCTAGCTGAATTTTCTTTAATTCCGATTTTTTTGCAAGTTTTCTTGCTGCATTTCTAACCTGAATGGTATCATTTATTGCTTTAACTTGATTTTCAAAATTACCTGCATCTATAATTTTAAATTCAAAAATAGGGTCTCCCTTTTTAACATTACTGGATTCATTCAAATGTTCTTGAATAGCCTTGTAATTTTGACCTGATTGTTTGTTTATGAAATCTTTTCCTGTCTCATCAATCGTAAAATCAACCCTAGATCCGTTTACAATTTTGGCATCTTTAATAAACCCTTGCATGCCCAGTTCAACAAATTCATCTTGGGATTTAAGCGTGATTCGGCCAGCACTGCTCATAAATAATTGAAACCCAATAATCGCTATTCCTATAATAGCATAAATCCAGTAAATTGAAAAGGGACTTCTTTTTTTATTTTCTCCTTCTGACATTTTTTGATAGTTATCCTTAGTTTAAATTTGGTATATCTTTTCTTTTGGCATCTGACCATAAATCTTCAAGGTCATAAAAATTTCTAACATCTTTATAGAATATGTGAGCAACAACACTTACATAATCTAAAAGAACCCATTCACCATTTGTTTTTCCTTCAATGTGCCAAGGTTTTTCTTTAAGATCTTTTCGCGTAATCCGAGTCACTGACGAACTTATACCCTCTACCTGTGTTGAAGATTCCCCACTACAAATTACGAAAAAATCACAAACAGCACTGCGAATTTCACGCAAGTCTAATACCACAATATCTTTTGCTTTGTTCTCTTGCATTCCTTCGACAATTTTATCACAAAGGGTTTGAGAATCGAAATCTTTAATCAATTTTTTAAATCATTAATTTAACGTAATACAAAACTAACTTTAAATTTTAATTTTGATCATTGTAACCTCATTCAATTCGTTATTCTATGAAGATTGGTGCCAAAATAATAAACCTTGAACGTGTAGATTCCACGAACAATTATGCTGCCAATATGATTCTTCAAGGTAATTGCCCTCATGGCACTGTTATTTTGGCAGATGAACAGTATCTAGGCAAAGGACAAAGGGGTTCGAAATGGTTTGCAGCAAGTGGAGATAATTTAACATCTTCCATTGTTTTATTGCCGGACAATTTGTCAGTAGAACAGCAATTTTATCTAACGTGTATTACTTCTTTAAGTGTTGTAGATGTTTTAAAGGAATTTAATATTGTAGCGGAAATAAAATGGCCAAATGACATCTATGTCAACGATAGAAAAATAGCGGGAATATTAATTGAAAATGCTATACAAGGTAATTGGATTAAATCCGCAATTATTGGGTTAGGATTGAATGTAAATAGTTGCCCAAGTATTGATGGTACTACCTGTATATTCGATCAAATTCTAGTAAAAATTCAACCTTTCCAAGTTTTAACGAAATTTCTAATACATTTTAACAGATGGTATGAAGAGCATCAAGTAAGAAATCATTTGTACATCATTGAAAAATATCGCGATTCGCTTTTTAAAAGAAATAAAACGCTAGTTTTTGAGGATGAAAATGGGATATTTGAAGGAAATGTTTTAGATGTTTCAGAACATGGTTATCTTCAACTTAGAGTAGGCAATGAAATACGCTCATATGGCGCTAAACAAATCAGTTGGAGGCTTGAAAGTGTAATTTGAGATTTCCCGTCATTGTGTTGAACAAATTGGTTAATGGTCGTTCTATCATCATTTTAAGAAAGACATTCACATCGCCATCGAAAATGATATAACCTTCAGTTATGTCATTAATTTCTTTTAAGTTGATTGTTAATTGAAATGGAAAAGGAGATTTTTCACCACTTTTTAATTTTATGGTATGATCCGTCGTATTTTCTTTGTCCAGAACTAGTGTGATAATAATTCCTCCTTGCACTTTAAATGAGCACCATTCCGCTTCAGCCTTCCATTCAGAAATTTGATCTTGAGGTAGCAAATAAATATAATTATGACAATCGCACAAAAAGTTATTCAATTGGGAAATTGAAGCATTTACTTGTGATGGCTGACTCGTAATTTTCATTTTTATTTTAACCAGTTAGCGGGATCTTCCTTCCATTCTCGAAGTGAATTCATATCTGCTTCTGTAACATAATCTTTATTCAATGCGCTTTCGATCATCAAATCATAATTTGTTAAGGTGATGAAAGGACAATTTACTTTTTGAAAGTTCTCTTCAGCTACTTTAAAACCATAAGAAAAAATGGCGATTAACCCTTTGACATCCAATTCAGCTTCCTGAAGTGCTTCGATTGCCTTAATTGAACTTCCGCCTGTGGATATTAAATCCTCAATAACAACTACTTTTTGACCTTTTTCAAAAGCACCTTCTATTTGGTTTCCCATTCCATGAGATTTTGCCTCACTTCGAACATATATAAATGGAAGACCTAATTCTTGCGCAACAAGGGCTCCTTGAGCTAATCCTCCAGTTGCCACTCCAGCAATGACATCCGGTTTTCCAAAATATTCAAGAACTGCTTCGGAATATGATTGACGAATAAATGTACGAATATTCGGATAAGAAAGCGTTATTCTATTATCGCAATAAATAGGAGAATTCCAACCTGATGCCCATTTGTAAGGATTTTTAGGTTGTAATTTGATAGCCTTTATTTGTAATAAAAATTCTGCTACTTTTAATGCCTTGTCTTTATTGAAAATCATAATCCAAATGTACGAAGTTTTTGTTGACAATAAGAAAATCGTTTTCACAGATTCCTCACAAAATTTGAATCACGAGCAATGCGTGATGGAAGAATTTGACATGCTACCTTTCCTGTCATATGCCGATTTTATTGAGAAACTGCCTGTTTCAAAACAAATTTTTATTGTTTGCGCAAGCGCTGAAAGGTCTTGGAAAAATTTCGTTTGCAACTTTAATTTTATTGACGCTGCAGGAGGAATAGTCACTTTTGAAAATTACTTTTTAGCTATTTTCAGAAATAATTTTTGGGATTTACCTAAAGGGAAATTGGAGAAAAATGAAGATCCAATACAAGGCGCAAAAAGAGAAATTGAAGAAGAATGCGGCATTTTGGATCTGCATTTTGTGAAGTCAATTTGCAACACCTTTCATACTTATGAAATGAACAATCATTTATTTATTAAAAGGACATTCTGGTATCATTTTGAGTGCAATGAAAAACAACAATTGACGCCGCAAGTAGAAGAGGGAATAACGCGGGCTGATTGGTTAACTATTCATGACAAAAAACTTTTCCTAGATCAAACTTTTGAATCAATTAAAGAGGTCGTAGCAAGTTTTGGATATCATACAGCTCATTTGTAGTTTAGTTTTTCACTTTTTTCTTTCTAATCAATTGAACTTGATAATCGTTTAAACTTCCCTTTAAAGTCAAATAAACGAATTTTGATTTTTCATTTTTGTATTGTATTTCATCTTCAGACGCTTCATTTTCTTTATTTCTTTTGAAAAGTTTGTTTGCCGCAACATTTCCAATCATTTTCCATGGGACCCCAATAATGTAATCCATTTCCATTAAACTAGTCATTTTTTGTGTCCCGCTTATTTCCATGAAACCAAGCGTAGAATTAATTGTCATTTTGGGTATAGTCACTATTCCGTTAATTACTGAAATTTCGTTTTGTAAGGTGTCGAAGGCCACACGATTTAAATTTTTATCTTCAAAATAATTTTCAAGTACTTTTAAAGGAGCAAAGTTTTCGATTTTTCCTTCAGTAACAAGCATTTTTATCAGTAATTCAGAATCGTCAATTTTTGGCGTTAAATCAGGATTTAAATGAATAAGACCACTGATTTCTCCATTGAAATAGCCATGTAAATTATCAGAAACTACATAATCTTGGCCAAAATTTTCAAATTTCAGCATGAATTTATCTAAATCAAGATGTGAAATTTTAATATTCGGGGTAAAATAAATTTTATCGTAGTTTGATGCATGTAGTGTTCCATTCATTGTAATCGCACCTTCTGCGGTTTGAAATGATAATATTTTAATACTATATGTCTTTTTATGATTGGATTCAAATTCAAAATTGAAATGATCAAGAAAATGCTGATGGTAATTTAATTTTTTAACTTGAATTTTAGAAGAAATATTGTAAAATGGTAAATCGAATAAACTGAATTCTGGCTGATGATCAACAGAATGCGATGAAGTTGAATCATATTGAGGGGGTGGGTTATAATTGATGATTTCATCAATGTCAATAAAATCAGCACTGAGATTTAAATAATTTAATTTTGAATGGTCGTTAAGGTCCCAAAAATGAATAAAATTTAAGTCGAAATTTGATTTACCCATTTTGCCTTTAAAATGCGCTATTTTGATCAAATCATTATTGATTTCAATTTTTGAAGAAAAGTTCTCAAATTTCAAAGGATGAATTTTCATTTTTCCAGAGAAATTAGATAAATCGAACTCAAGTGACTTTAGTTGACCACTTGAGAAATACATGCTTGTTGTGCCATGAAATAATAATTGATCTATTTCTTCGTGACGATATTCAGGAGGCAAGTAATTTATTCCATTATAAGAAAGAAGATTTTCCAAGATTAATTTCTTTGAATCTATATCAAATTCTAGATAGACATTACCTTCGGTCTCGTTTTCAAAGCAAAGATGGTAGTTTCTTAAAAAGCCGTTAAAATGAAAATCTGATTGATCTAAAATTCCTTTGAAATCAATAATTTTAAAGTCTTTATCCGCAATAATAATGTCTGCAAAAAAATCATGGATTGTATGCGGATATTGTTTGAATTTGGCGTAAAAATTCCTGATAAAAAATTCTCCTTTCGGTAAATATTTAAAGTTCCTTAAATCAAAACCAGTTGTTTTGAATTTCAAATTCAGTTTAAAATCTTCTATTTTTTCATGAGTTTCTGTAGGACTTTGAAAGGAGAACAATTCACGTAAATTAATTTTCTCTGATTCAATGTTTAAATTGCAAGCTATAGGAATTGACTTTGAATGAAGTACCGCCGGTAAATCACTTATACTTCCGTTCATCTTTAAATCTGTTTCTCCTAATATTAAATTCAAATGCTCGATTTTTGCTTCATGACCTTTCATAACTGCTCGAACATTTAAATCTCTTAGTGGTATCTTGAATCCTGTGTTTTCAATGTTAAAGTTTTCAATGGTTAATTCTGTTAAATAAGATTCATTCAGTTTATTGATACTTTTTTCCGGAGCACTGAGATCAATGATATCATGAAAATTTAATTTTAATAATACTTTTCCCTTAAGACCTTTAAATTCTTTTAAATTAATGAATCTTGCAATAAAGTCTAAATTGAAATTTGCGTTTAAACCAAGTCTGATTTCCGGTGAATTGAAGTTTTTGATCGCCAAATCACCATTAAATAATCCAATTTCCGGTCTTGCGCTGAAATGGTTAATAACTAATTCAGATGTGTTTAAATCATGATTCTTGCCATTTGTAAAATTACCTGAGAAGTCTATTTGGTCTAATGTTTTTTCTGTTTTTTTGTTGTTAAAAGCCCCATTTTTACAACCAAATTCAATGTCAATTTTCGGCGTTCTTCCATTTGCGGATTCGCCTTTAACTTTACCACTAAAATATACTTTGCCTTTATTTTTAAACTGATTAAGCGCATTTGCAATTTCGGTTGGGGCAAGATCAACGAATAAATTAAAATTCTGTTTTTCACCTTCAAACTTTAAATCCATTGGGACGTTTTTCAAAAGACCTACTTTACCCTGAATGTTGAATGTTGATTGTTCTAATTTAACCTCAGTGGGCTCAATGGTTAACAATTTTTTAGTTTGGTCTAATTTCAATATTGTGGACAAATTGAAATGTTTGTTTTTCAAAAAGGTTTTCTTCCCATCTTTGGTTACCGATAACTCAAAGTTTGTTTTCAAATTAAGATCAAAATGTTTGTTGCTTCCTTCAATTTCAGTATCTACTGTTTGCAAATGAGAATTGATGTGTAAGTGATTGAGCTCATTGTATTTACTTAAGTTAATATCTTCTAATTTGAAGGATTTGAGCTTTATTTTGAAATCTTTTTCAATTTCTTCTTCAGGCTTTTTGCTTTTAAGTGCATTAAGTAAATTCAATGTACCATCTTTTTCTTGTACTAATTTGATATCTCCTTTTTTAATGTGAAGAGATTTAATTTCTATGTTACCACTAACAATATCAAATAGACTAAATCCAATATAACTGTCCTTTAAATGAGCTATTTCAGATTTTTTTGAGGTGCTTTTATCCTCATAAATGTATAAATCCTCTAAATCGATAGAAATATATGGAAAGGATTCGAAAAGACTAATATGGCTATCTTTCAATTGTATGCTACCCTCAAAATCTTCATTGAATTGAGTTAATAATTCTTGAACAATAGCATCCTGCTTATAATAGACAATGCCCAAAAGAATGGAAAGTAGTATTGTTGGTATAAGGAATATAGCCAGAAAAAATCTAATCCAGAATTTTTTTCTGAATATAAAAAAGCTTGACCGTTGCTTAGCAGCACTCATAAATTATCTGGCTTCAAGTAAATTCAAATGTAAGTGAATAACAAATGAATATTTTTGGACTACAATTAAAAGTTGTTATAGCGTTCATTAATTTTTTTTATTACTGTACAAGAACAAAAAAATTATTTATTAAAAATCGTTGATGATGCCTGTGCTGTGGGTGTCACAACTAGGTCGTTGATACAAACATGCTTAGGTAAATTTGCAGTGTAATAAACAATTTCTGCTATGTCATTAGCCGAAAGAGGTTGGTAACCTTCATAAACCTGTTTCGCTAAATTTTCATCCCCTTTAAATCGAACTAAGGAGAATTCCGTTTCTGCAGCTCCAGGGGCTATGTTGGTCACTTTAATTCCAAATTTAACCAGATCCATGCGCATTGATTTTGATATGGAATCGACGGCATGTTTGCTTGCGCAATATACATTACCAGCAGGATAAACTTCCTTACCGGCAATACTTGATATATTTATAATGTGCCCTTTGCCGTTTGCAATCATCATTTTAATAATTGGTTTAGATACATACAATAGCCCTTTTATATTGGTGTCAATCATCCTTTCCCAATCACTAAAATTACCATCTTGAAAAGCATCTCGACCAGCAGCGAGTCCAGCATTATTGATTAAAATTTCAATATTATTTTGTATTTCAGTTGGAATGTTCTGAATTGCCTTCTCAACGGCATGAGCATCTTGAACATCAAAATTTAATGAAAGTACTTGAATTCCAAATGCAGATAATTCACCACTAAGTAGATTAAGTCTTTCTAATCTCCTGCCAGTTATAATTAAATTCCAACCGCTTCTCGCAAATATTTCAGCACATGCTCTTCCGAAACCTGATGTTGCTCCTGTAATTAATACGTATTTTTCCAAGATTTAATTTTTAATGGTTTTAAAATAATAAGAAGTCCAATTACAGTTGCTAATTGAACAGGAAACCTATAACGAACAATTGCACCGATAACAGGCGTTGTCCAACCAATAAGCAACAATGTCATAACTGAGAAAATGGAAAGATAGATTAGAATTCTTTTTTCTGGCAATTGTAATTTTCGTCTTTTCCAGAAAGTAAAAGCGATGAATAATAACATTCCAAAAATTTCCAATATAGCAATGTACTTTAATTTACTTCCTGCATCATTGGGAAATGGTCGGAAAAGGGCGTTAATCAATGCTTCAGGGATATTTTGAATAAGTTGAATTGCAGAATTATTTATTGGGGTTATTTCGATAAAACTTTCGCATCCAGGTGTTTGGTATACATTCTTCCAGATCTCTCCTTTTGGAATTAGGTGGATCGGTATTGGTTCTTGTGTGCTGCCAAAGCGCATAATCAAAGCATCCGTTTCTTTTAAAAGTTGGACTTCTCCTTTATTTATAGAAAGCCGATCATATTGATCTGGTCTGAAATAATAAAAACAAGTATCTGATAAAGCATGAAGTCCCCCTCTACCTACATTTCTAAAATCGAATTGTTTTCTGGTTAGATGGTGAACAATATTATCACGGGTTCCATGAAAGAGCAAACCAGCAAGAAATACTGATATGATTGCAATAGGTAATGCTAAAAGTTGTTGGTCTCTGAAAAGATATTTGGACCATAGAATATAGAGTAATGCTAAAATAAGGAATAACCCGACGTACGGTTTAAAACCGATTAAGAATGGTATACTTATCAGAAAATATATTAATCTAATCTTGAATGAATTTGCTGATAGTAAGGCATAGGCAAACAGTCCAATTCCCAGCATAAGAATAGATTCTTTCATTAGACTGGAAGTCCAGAAAATGGTGCTCGGAGGTAATAATAAAATCCAAAAAGCAAGATATTGATTTATTTTAATGAACCTTTTAATGGAAAGAAATAAAAGTTTTACACCCAATAGAGCGAGGAAACAAAATATGGACAAGTGAATTGCAATGTTGTTTCTTGAAAAGAAATGAATAATGGCATGCAGACGTATTACGTTTTTAGAGTCGTTAATTATAGTTAAATCACCAGGTGACCAATATTCAGTTTGGTAAGCAAACTCCAATGATTGTTCGACTCCGAACATCAGTTGAAAGAAGTAGGAGGGTGATTTGTAAAAAACATCGTTCAATGTTTTGCCCTCATTCATGAAGGTTTGTCCGTCATGACTAAGATCGCCTTCTCCATAAGTTTTGGTGTGAATATAAATCAACAATAAACCAATAAAAATTTTGGTTAAGAAGGCAAACATCATCGTTGATTGGGGTAATCCTTTTATGTGAAACACAGGAAAGTACCATAGGACGAATGATATTGCGGCAATAAAAAGTAAAGCGTAAATGATCACTTTTTTTGCTAAAAATAGTAATAAATTCAGAATCTGTGACAGTTTGTCATACATCATCAAGTGGCATAATGATTGAAAAGTAAGCCACGTTAAATTGAAAATTTTATGAAAACAGGTCAAATTAATGTACAAACCGAAAACATTTTTCCAATAATCAAGAAGTTTTTGTATTCAGATCATGAAATTTTTCTGAGAGAATTGGTTTCTAATGCTGTTGATGCATCACAAAAATTGAAAGTTCTGGCTTCAAACGGAGAATTCAAAGGTGAACTTGGAGATTTAAAAGTTGAAGTTATTCTTGATTCGGTTGAGAAAACGCTTACCATTCGTGATCATGGAATCGGAATGAATGCTGAGGAAATTGATAAATACATCAATCAAATTGCCTTTTCTGGTGCGGAAGAGTTTGTTCAACAATATAAAGGTAAGGAGGGAGCTGAGCAGATTATAGGTCATTTTGGACTTGGATTTTATTCAGCCTTTATGGTTGCTGAAAAAGTTCAAATTAAGACCTTGGCAAGGCATGAAGGAGCGCAAGCAGTGCAATGGGAAAGCAATGGTTCAACAGAATATACACTTCAGGAAATTGAGAAAGCAGAAAGAGGGACGGATATCATTCTTTGGATTACCGAGGATGCTCAAGAATTTTTAGAAAAGTCAAGAATAAGTGACATTCTAAATAAATACTGTAAATTCTTGCCAATACCTATTTTCTTTGGAAATAAAACTGAATATATTGATGCTCCAGATGGTGAAAAGGATGAAAATGGGAAGGTAAAACGAATTGCAATTGAAGTTCCAAATCAAATAAACAATACATCCCCGGCTTGGACTAAGGCACCTGCAGACCTTAAAGATGAAGATTACGCTGAATTTTATAGAGATCTTTATCCAATGAGTTTTGAAACGCCATTATTTCATATTCATCTCAATGTTGATTATCCATTCAATTTGACTGGGATTTTATATTTCCCAAAGATTAAAGAGAATGTCGAAGTCCAGCGAAATAAGATTAATTTATATTCTAATCAAGTATTTATTACAGACAGCGTTGCCGAGATTGTTCCTGAGTATTTGACATTGCTTCATGGCGTTATAGACTCCCCTGATATTCCATTAAACGTTTCGCGATCTTATCTGCAAAGTGACAGTAATGTAAAGAAAATATCTACTCACATTACCAAGAAGGTTGCCGATAAACTTGCTGAAATGTTTAAAAAGGATCGCAAAGATTTTGAGTCAAAATGGGATGATCTTCAAGTTTTTGTTCAGTATGGAAGCCTTTCTGACGAGAAATTTGCTGAAAAAGCTAAAGGTTTTTCGTTACTAAAGAGTATCGATGGCAACTATTACACGCTCGAGGAATACAAAGAAAAAGTAAAAACGCTTCAGACCAATAAAGACGGAAAGACTGTATTCTTGTATGCTAATGATGAAGAAAGCCACTATTCCTTTAATAAAAAGGCAATGGATAGGGGATATGACGTGTTAATTCTTGACGGTCCGTTAATCCCGCATTGGATTGGAAAATTGGAATTATCAGAAGAAAATATTGCTTTTTCGCGAATAGATTCAGACACCTTGGACAAGTTGATTCAGAAATCTGAAGAGATTCCATCCAAGCTTTCAAAAGAGGATGAGGAAAAACTTAAACTCGCATTTGAAGGAATCGTTGCTAAAGATAAATTCCATGTAAAATTTGAGTCGATGAGCGAGGATGAATCTCCGATTATTATTACTCAACCAGAATTTATTCGAAGAATGATGGAGCAACAAAAATTGGGCGGCAATGGATTTTATGGTGCCTTTCCTGAGAATTACAATCTTGTCGTTAATGCTAATCACGAAAAAGTAGTTGGGTTAATGACAAAGGATGAAGAAATTCGAAATCAATCAATTAAACAGTTAACCGACTTAGCGTTATTATCTCAAGGAATGTTAAGAGGAGAAGCATTGAATAATTTTATTGAGCGAACTATAGAACAAGTGGTATAAAATGAATAAGTTTGAGGGGCATTTGCCCCTTTTCTTAATTTAAAAAGTTTAGTGTTTTGTATAAGTGGATTTTTGGTGTTGGAGCCTATGTTTTATTTAAAAGTTTTTTTGCGGCAATAATTGGTTTTATTGTTGGTTCAACCATAGATAATTATTATCGCATCATTGAACAAATGCGCAGGCAAGCCCAAGCTGAGGGTAGAACTTTCACAAATGAAGAACTTTTTCAATTGTATCAGCAGCGTTCCAGCAATTCAGATGTTCAAACCATATTAATGGCGCTATCGGCTGCCGTAATGAAGGCAGATGGAAAGGTGCTAAAAGCTGAATTGGATTATGTTAAAGCCTTTTTTAGTCAGCAGTTTGGAAATAGTTTTAACCAGGCTCATCTTCAAGTACTAAAAAAGTTTTTAGATTCGAATTCGATTCCATTAGAAGAAATTTGTAGGGATATTAGGACGCGTATGCAACCCGAAATAAGAATACAATTGATTCATTACCTTTTCGGTATAGCTAAGGCAGATGGTTCGGTGTCCGAATCTGAAATAAATGTTATTCGCAGGATTTCAGATTTATTGGGAATTGATCCTGTTGAATTTAACAGCGTTAAAAATATGTTCTACAGGGATGTTCATTCTGATTATAAAATACTTGGAATTGAATCTACTGCAACGGATGATGAAATCAAGAAGGCATACCGACAGATGGCCATTAAATTTCACCCAGATAAAGTGGCAAGTATGGGTGAAGACTTTCAGAAAGGCGCAAAGGAAAAGTTTCAGCAGATTCAGGATTCTTATGAGGCCATAAAAAAATCTAGAGGGTTTAAATAATTAGTTAATCTGAGTTTTACCGATAATAAAAATTGTAGGTAGTTTGGCTAAATCATAGGCCTCCTCCCTCCATTGTAAGACACTTCTTGTTTTAATTGATTCTTTTTCCCAAGTTAATGCGGATGCAATACAAATCATAGTTGTATCAGAAAGCTCGTTTAACAAATCATCTAAAACATGCATATTTCGAAATGGTGTATCCATAAAAATATGGGTTCTTCCCGTTCTTCTGGAATCGGCTTCAAAATCTTTCATTTTTCGAACACGATCTTTTCTATCCTTGGGTAAGTATCCATGAAAACTAAATTGTTGTCCCGAAAATCCACTAGAAATAAGTGCAAGCAATATGGAAGATGGTCCTACAAATGGTTTAATTTCAATATTATTTTCATGAGCTAGTGCTATTAAATCTGCTCCAGGATCAGCAATTCCAGGACAACCTGCTTCTGATATTAAACCGAAATCCGTTCCCTTATTTAGTAAATCTATACAGTTAACTATGGAGTTTGCCCCTGAATGTTTGTTAATTTCCAAAAACAAAGCCTCTTCGATTGGAAAGTTCCTATCTATTTTTCGCAGTAACCTCCTCGCCGAACGAACGTCTTCAACGATAAAATTCCTCAAATTGGCAGCTACCTGCATAACTTCTTCCGGAAGAATAGCTTTTACGCCTTCACCTCCTAAAGTATTCGGTATTAAAAATAATTTACCCTTTTTCATCAGCTAAATACGATTCAATTATTGCGTCTGTTGCCTGATCTACTAATTCATAAACTTCCTCAAAATCAGTTTGGGTTCCGTAGTATGGGTCAGGCACTTCTTTTCTGTGCACCTTACTTGTAACTTCCAAAAGTAATTTTACTTTACATTTATCTTGATCTGTTTTGGCCAGTTGAATTACATTCTTATAATTATTTTGATCCATCACAAAGATGCTGTCAAATTCTTCAAAGTCTTTGTATTCGAATTGTCTAGCTTTCAAAAAGCCAATATCCACACCTTTCATTTTTGCAGTCGCAATCATTCTTTTATCGGGAGAAGCTCCAATATGATAATTTGCTGTTCCCGCTGAATCAACAATGATATTTAAATTCAATTTGTTTACCTTGTGTCTCAGCACACCATCTGCAAGCGGTGAACGACATATATTACCAAGGCAAACCATTAGGATTTTCATTATGTAAAGTTAATGATATTGGTATAACTCGTTTATATTAATCAAAACTATTCAAATATTCAACAGTACTAAATAAATGTTCATTTTGGTTGAAAATACCTTGAATTATGGCGGATATGACAAACCTATTGATTAAATTGAACGTTCAAGAGACTGGGCAACCATTAAAAATACCGTTATGAGACAACTGAAAATTACCAAACAAGTCACTAACCGGGAGACGGCATCTTTAGACAAGTATTTACAGGAAATTGGAAGGGTAGAGCTT
Organism: Flavobacteriales bacterium; assembly: GCA_947461185.1. GTDB lineage: Bacteria > Bacteroidota > Bacteroidia > Flavobacteriales_D > Crocinitomicaceae > M0103. The sequence goes on along the minus strand of CANHJY010000003.1, from coordinate 3,816 downwards.
ATTACTGCTGATGAGGAGGTAGAATTGGCTAGGCGAATTCGAGAAGGTGACCGTGCAGCGCTGGAAAGGTTAACCAACGCCAATTTACGATTCGTTGTTTCTGTTTCCAAACAATATCAAAATCAAGGCTTATCTCTTCCGGATTTGATTAATGAAGGTAATTTAGGGCTTATAAAAGCGGCTGAAAGATTTGATGAAACTAGAGGTTTTAAGTTTATTTCATATGCTGTCTGGTGGATTCGTCAATCTATACTTCAAGCGCTGGCGGAGCAAGCACGAATCGTTAGACTTCCTTTAAACAAGATTGGAACAATAAATAAAATCAATCGTGCATATTCTGAATTGGAGCAAAAATTTGAAAGACCACCCTCAGCTGATGAGTTAGCAGATTTTCTCGATTGTACTCCAGAAGAAGTGAAACAATCAATGGCCAATAATGGAAGACATATTTCAATGGATGCGCCTTTAGTTGAAGGGGATGAGTCCTCATCTAGTATGTATGATGTTTTACTCAATGATTCTCTTCCAGGTCCTGAAAGAGAACTCGTTGTTGAATCCTTGAGAAAGGATATAGAAAGATCTTTATCTACGCTTACTTCCAGAGAAGGCGATGTAGTGAGATTATATTATGGTTTGAATGGAAAGCACCCGTTGACACTAGAAGAAATTGGTGAACGCTTTGATCTTACCAGAGAGCGTGTTCGCCAAATTAAAGAAAAGGCAATTCGAAGGTTAAAGCACACATCCCGAAGCCGGATGCTTAAGTCATACCTAGGTTAAGCGGGATCGACGTCTGTAACTATTCGAATGGATTTAAATGAAGGAACGCTGTAAAATGCATCAATAAGTTGCTGAAGGCGTTCCTTTATCATTTTATCTGAGGCCTCTTTTTCAATTTTTAAGGTGATTACTTTTAGATAATTGTTTTGAATTTTCTTGATTATCGGATATTCAGGGCCCATTACGCGTTCCTTAAAAATCAGCCTCAATTCCTGTGCGAAATGTTGTGATGCATCATTAAGAATATGCTCATCCTTTGATTTAAGTGTGAACGCAATAATTTTATAGAAAGGTGGATAAAAAAAGTTTTTTCTCTCCATTATTTCACTTTCGTAAAATCCAATATAATCGTGTTCTATAACTTTGCGAATTACCCAATTATCAGGGTCTGACGTTTGAAGAATTACTTTTCCTCGTTTGTGTTTTCTGCCGGAACGACCTGATACCTGAGACATCAGTTGAAACGACCTTTCAAATGCCCTAAAATCTGGTCTGTTCAGTAATAATTCAGCGTCTAATATACCAACTAGACTCACATGGTCAAAGTCGAGACCTTTACTGACCATTTGTGTTCCAATCAAAATGTCAATTTTTCGAGATTCAAAATCATTGATGATATTTTCATAAGCATTTTTTGATCGGGTCGCATCTAAATCCAATCGTTGAATTTTCGCATCCTGAAAAATTAATTGTAATTCATCTTCAATTTTTTCCGTTCCAAATCCTAACATTTTAAGTCTATTAGAGCCACAAGATTTACAACTACCAATTGGTGGAGATACATATCCGCAATAATGACATTTCAGTTGATTTACATGTTTGTGATAGGTTAATGAAACGTCACAATGCTTACATTTTGGTGTCCAACTACATATTTCGCAGTTCCACAAAGGCGTATAACCACGTCTGTTTTGAAATAAAATGATTTGCTCTTTCGCTTTTAATGCTTCGGAGATATGTTCAAGAAGAAACGATGAAAAATGGGAATGGAGTGTTTTTTGTTTTCGCTCTTTCTTTAAATCAGCGCATAAAATTTCTGGCATTAATAGATTTCCAAAACGCGTATTCAACTCGACTAAACCGTATTTACCGTTTTTTGCATTTTGATAACTCTCCATACTAGGTGTAGCAGAGCCTAACAATACTTTCGCTTTGAATTGATGCCCCAAAATAACTGCAACATCACGGGCATTATATCTCGGTGCGGGGTCGTATTGTTTGAAACTTGGTTCGTGTTCTTCGTCTACGATAATTAATCCCAAATCTTGAAACGGCAAAAAAACAGATGAACGCGCACCAAGAATGATCCGAAATCTGTTAAAATCATTTTTTAAAACATGATTCCAAATATCTATGCGTTCGTTTTGATTGAATCTCGAATGATACACGCCAACGAGATCGCCAAAATAATGGGATAGCCTCCGAATTAATTGTGTCGTCAAAGCTATTTCTGGGAGTAAAAACAAAACCTGTTTGCCCAAGTCAAGTTGTTCTTGTATCAGTTGAACATATATCTCGGTTTTTCCCGATCCGGTGACGCCATGAAGTAAGGTGACATTTTGTGTGTCGAATGTGGTTTGAATTTCATTAAAAGCAACCTTTTGTGCCTCAGAAAATGATTTAAACGCTGCTTGTTCTTTATCGTTTAATTTAAATCTTGAAATGGCATACGGAACAATTTCAATGATTCCTTTTTTCTCTAAAGTGCTCAAAGAGGAACTTGAGACTCCTGAATTTATTAATACTTTCTTTTCTATTGGATTAAAACCGTCTTTACTGAAATTACCTGTATTTAATACAGAAAGCAGGGCATGAAGTAGTTTCTCACTTTTTTTTTGCACCTCCAAATTAGCAATTAAGCTATTCAATAGGTTTTCGTCTAAATAATTTGCAGATAAACTTACATACAATGCAGTTTTTGCTCTATAGCGATTGTTTAATTCTTCAAAAGGTAATAAAATGCGTTTATCGTAGAGCTTTTTAATAATTGGATGAACAGTCTTTATTCCTATAATTTCAGAAATTTCTTTCAAGTCTAAACTTTCCTTTATCTCAAGTGCTTCAACTATTTCTTTTTCTCGCTCATCCAGATTATTGCAATTATTTGAATATTCAGGGTGAAGTACCACCTTGGTTTCACTAGCAAGTTTAAAGTTTGAGGGTAAAGCAGCATTCATTACCTCGCCAATTGAACACATATAGTAGCTTGAAATCCATTTCCATAACTGATATTGTTGTGGTGTAATTAGGGGTTGATTGTCTAAAATATGTTCGACGTATTTTGCCGTATATTCGATGGGTGCTGTTTCAGAAATTTTTGTAATTATTCCTGTATATAATTTAGATTTCCCAAATGGAACAATGACTCTAATTCCAACACCAACTTGGTCTTTCATATCGTGAGGTATACGATATGTAAATTCCTTGTAAATCGGAATTGGAAGTATTACATTGACAAAGAGTGTAATCCTTTCGGACATGTCTAACAAATCTGCTAATTGTATTTTAGTAAACGCTTCGCGTTAGTTGCAATAATAGTTGGTGCCATTGTCTGCAGGATGGTTACTGCAAAAATTTAAATCTCCAGTAATTGGTCCTTGACAAAGTTCGATAACTGATTCAACCGTGAGCATTCTTAAACTATTGTTGAAAGGATTAATGTATAGCTTTTCAACGCTGTAAGTGTATTTTGAAGAGAAAATTCCGACAACTCGAGCTCCTTCACTAACAGTAAGGTTGGTGTAAGTTGGCTTATTTTGAGCAATAGACGAACTTGGTTGACTTACAGCAATGTAGTTGTATAAATCTTCAGAACCTCCCGTTAGAATGGCTTTAATAGAATATATTCTCCTTTTAAAAATGCTAGGATCTGCAGTGCAATTTTCTTTAATTAAATTATAAAAATTCTCTCCAGGCATAGTAAATACTTTGAATCCATTAGGTACAACATCGCTCTCTCCAAGAGTCCATTTAAATTTCTTTAAGGTTGTCGAAGAACCAAATTCCTGAAAAGCTACCTCTAGCGCTGTGTTCATG
>CANHJY010000002.1 GCA_947461185.1 Flavobacteriales bacterium | reverse complement strand
TTGATTGATATTATTTTTAAATACTAATCCGTGATAAGCATCATTAACAATTACTTTAATTCCTAGATCTGTGGCATCTGAAACGACTAAGTTTACCTCTTGGTGGAGAATATCCATATCAACGCAAGGAACTAAATATTTATTTATTTTCGATGATGCGAATAGCCTATGTGTAGCTTGGTCGAGTTGTAAGGTTACCATGTAACGTTTCCCTTCTATCATTTTCATCTGCTGTTCTTTAAAGGGAACAAGCAAATCTTTTTCTAATCCCCAATCCAAAAATGCACCAATAGGGGTAACCTCCTTAACTTTTAAAAATTTAAACTCTCCTAAAAAAATGAGCGGTATCTCAGTTGTTGCAACAAAACGATCTTCTGAATCTTTGTATATAAACACCTCAATAAATTCACCAATTTGCCAATTATGATTAATATATTTTCCTGGAAGTAAAACCTCATTACCTTCGGTATCTCCAAGATAAGCTCCTGGCACAGTAAATCTGAGTATTTCGAGTTGATTATTTTGACCTAATACCATCCTAAAAATACAAGGCCGAAGCAGGTTTAGAATTGATAATTACACAGGGCAGGTTTTGATCGTTAGTTATCAAGGATTGCGCAAAAGTATCAAACTGGGGCAATAAGCTTTCTGAATGGTAGGCGATACTAATCAAGTCTATTGAATTTTGATGACAATATTCTAAAACCTTTTTTTGGTAACTTCCGCCTTGCTTCATAAGTTCTACATTAGAATCAATATTGCGCTCCTCATACTGATTACGAACAATAAGAATTCTGTTTTTCATTTGCTGACTTAACAATTCATCATTTTGTTTCTCACCTAAAACATGAACCTTTGCATTGTAAATCTTTGCAATATCACCTGCAATATTAACAATTTGAAGACTTTCTTTAGTCAAGTCAACAGGTACAACGATATTTTTAATTTCCTTCATTAAAGTATTTTTCTGCACAATTAAGAAGGGTGTGTTTGAACTCGTTACTACTTTCATAGCGTTGCTCCCAAAAAGCTTTTGAAGTCCAGTAGCACCATGGGTACCCATGATGATAAGTTGTGCTGATTGCTTATTGGCAGTTTTACTTATTTCTTCAAATATAGACCCAACGCTTACTTTAATAGAAAAAGACACACCTTTGGGTGCATCCAAATTATTTACAACTTTATCCAGTTTTGACTGAGTTGCCAAAACTTCGCTATTCGATTTAACGACATGCAGTAATTCTATTTCGACCTCAATATGTTTTCCTAAGTGCATAGCATATTGAATTGCAGTATCTCCAACAGGAGTGAAGTCATAAGGAACAATATAAAGATTTTTAGTCATATGATTGTTTTTAGAGAAAAATAGTAATTTATAAATATGAAATGATAGTTTTTAATTAGAATTAACATAACACTTGTTCTAATGAATAGATTATCTTTTTTATCTAATTTTTATTTTCTTCCTTTTTTTGTTTCCCAAAGTTGTTGTCATCTCATTTGGATCTCGTTTATCTGCCTTTTCCTTTTTCTCCTTTTTCTCTTTCTTCATTGTTTCTTCCCCATCATATGCTAAAGGATTATTTACATCCATCTCAGGAGTTACAGCTTTGTGTTCTATCCCACTTAATGGCGCGGAATTATCTTCAGGATTCAACCATTTTCCTTTAACTTTTTTCTCCTCAAGAACGCCTGTTCTTTTATTTTTCACGTAAGTAATAACTGACTCATCACCTTCAGGATTTACAGCTACCACATCTTCATAAAGCAACCATTTATTTCCGTCTAAAACGTATGAATCGTATGATAAATCAGGGACATAAAATGAATACAACCCCTCTAAATTGGGTGTTTCAGGCATTAAGTGATCAAAAACAATTCTTGAATAGTCTTCTTCATATTTCAAAGAAAAGTAGGCCTTTTTGTTAAATTCAAAAATTACCCTACTGAGGGTTTCGCTTTTACTTTTCTTAAAAACTGAAGCACCCAGAACAGGATCTCCACTTGAAAAAGAGAGTACATCGATAAGTTTTATTCCACTCATTTCATTATTTCCATCCCAACCAAGCAGCGTGTACAAGGTTTTACTTCCTTTCTCGAAAGGTATAATTTTATAGTAAAGACAACCGTACCAATTATCCGCATAAATGGTGTAATCAGGATGTTCAGTAAGAGAAATATATCCTTCTGTTAATTCATGTAAGTTAATTTTCTCTGTTTTCGCATCATAGTGAAGAATAAAGCAAAAGTATCTATGAGATTTATCTGCCATTTCTAGATTCCAATTTACTATCCTCAATTTACCATCTGGACTATTAATAAATCCGACTGTTTCCAATTGAGAAAACGAATAAGCAAATGCATCGGGTAAAGATAAAGTCTGTTGCATTAAATCTTTAAAGGAATAATTGATTTCCACTTTTTCCATGTCAGTGGTGGCTTTTCTCAAGCTATCAAGTAATATTACTAATTCCGATTCTTTGGTAATGACCGAATTCATTGGTTGACCACTAACCTTAAATGAAAGGAGACCAAAGAAAACTATAAACGAACTGATAAGTAATTTCATAAATAAATAAACAGCGAATTAATAACGATTGGTTCATCACAAAGTTACTGAATCAAAATCATATTTAAATTAGGAATATTTAATTTGTTTTCCTTCAAATTATATAATATTTGGGCTCTATGATGGGTGTTATGTTCAAATAATTGATGTAATATGTTGTTTATTTCCAATAATTTATTTAGATCACTTTCTGACACAAAATGAGTGTGAATGATATTTTTTGTAGCTAAATAATTTTGATTCAGTAAACGTTCCCAATAGGCACAGGGCAAGACATCCCACAATTCAGACTCTATCTTTCGACGTTCAATTCTTGAATGAACTGCATGATGATAATTAATGATATGACTTATAGACTTTTTGATGTAATCATTTAGATGATCATATTGATCTTCCAGGAAAAATATGAGTTTCTGTGTTTTTAAAAAGTCTTTTTCCGTAAAGTCTAAAAGTATATTTTCAAGAATACTATGCATTAAGTAATTTCAAATCCTTTATGGTTTGATTCGGATCTTTCGATTGGAAAACAAAACTCCCAGCAACTAAAACATCAGCACCTGCATTCAATAATTCTTTTCCTGTTTCAAGATTTACTCCACCATCAACCTCAACAATTGCATGCGAACCTCTTCTGTGAATTAAATTTTTTGCTTGCTCTACCTTAAGAATTGCATTAGAAATAAATTTTTGTCCACCAAAACCTGGGTTGACTGACATGATTAAAACCATATCTAGATCTTCAATAATATCAAAAAGAAGATCTACTGGTGTGTGCGGGTTAAGGGCTACTCCTGCTTTCATCCCTAATGATTTAATTTTTTGAACTGTTCGATGAAGGTGAGTGCACGCTTCGTAATGAACTGTTAAAATTTCAGCACCAACATGCTTGAAATCTTCAAGGTATCGATCAGGATTCGCTATCATTAAATGAACATCTAAAGGTTTATTTGCAATTTGATTTACAGCTTGAATAACAGGAAAACCAAACGAAATATTTGGAACGAAGTTCCCATCCATGACATCGACGTGAAACCAATCGGCATCAGAAACATTAATCATTTCGATATCTCTTTGTAAATTACCGAAATCGCAAGAAAGAATTGAAGGTGCAATTAAATGAGCCATTTTTTTATTCAAAATTAATTAAATTTCATCGGATAAAAAGGATAAAATTTTCTCTTCCTTACGATAAATATCGAAATGAAAAATAGGAAATTCATTTCCACAGGTTACAGTGGTATATTCAATAAAAATTGGAATAGATGAAATCAACTTGATTTCCTGATGCTTCTGTAGATGAATTAATGTATCCAATGAATCTCTTGTGTGGTAGTTTCTCATGTCCGGTATACTGTCATAATCCAAAATAAGTTTAGCTAATTCCAATGGATTTTCACAACGAATGCATCCATGAGAGAATGCTCTAATATCTTTTTTAAATAATTTTTTGCTAGGCGTATCATGCAAATAAACACCGTATTTATTATGAAAGTCAAATTTTACAATACCTAAACTATTTCCAACTCCTGGATCTTGAACTATTTTATATGGGAAATTACTACTTAATTTAGCCCACTTAACGGTGTAGGGGTCAATTTCTCCTGATTTCCCATAAATTTTAAAGTTGTTTTTGCGCAAATAAGCTACATTACCTTTTACAGCTGGAAGAATTTCTTTATTGGCAATAGACTGAGGGACAGTCCAATAAGGATAGGTAATGATTTTGTAAATTTTCGAAGATAGGGTGGGAGTGGGATTTTCTGTTTTCCCTGTAATAACCTTATGTGTTGCTCGAATTGTGTCATCATGATAAAAACGCAGCAAGTATTCCGGTATATTAATATAAATGCATTTTCTTGGTCTAGTAACATTCCACCTATATCTTTCAAGAGCATAACAAGTCCTCAATACTTTTTTGTAAGTACTTTCATTTAAACATTTTGAGGTATATTCATCAATATATTGATTTTTGTTTAAGCCATTGTGCTCTTGAAAAGTAAATAGTGCTTTTTTGTATTCGCTTTCATTTAATGAATTGATTTCAGATAAATAACCTTTAGAAATCAAGGCCTTTTTTGTCTCTGTTAATGCATATAAGGAATCTTTATCTTGAGTACAGACATTGAAACTTGTTTTATCTATTGGATATGCCTTACAAAATCTATAAAGTTGATTTTTCAATTTTAAATAATTGGTATCTGGCCCACCTTGTACAAAAAACACACTGTCTGGATAATTGGTATATCTATTCTTTAAATGTTCCAATGAGTCTAGATTGTGGAATTTCATCGGCTTAAATTGAAGCTCATGGGGAACCATAAATCCGTTGTTTAAATCATTCAGCATTAACGCAATTTGAGCTGTGAGGTAAACTTCTTTTTGAACCCAATTTAAGCTTTTGTCTTTGTTGGTAAAATGAATGCGCTTGTTCGGTATCCCATAAAATTCAGAACGCATAACAGTAGCGTCAAATGTTTTACCAATGATGTTCAAATTAGAATCATTGATCCAAAGAGGATTATATCCTCTTTTTTCGTAAAAACGATTTAACTCCAATTGTTGTTCCGAGTCAAAACCCAATAGATTCAAATTTTCCGTTTGCAAAACAAATTTTATTTTGTCTTGAATTGGAATAGTGTCATTTTGAATAATCTCAATCTCCGGTTTACTTGATTTGCCTGAAGAACATGATTGAAATTGACCGATAGTTATAAAAAATATAAAGAGTAAGAATAGATTATTGATATATGATTTTAGTATTTTCGCTGAAACATTCAAATTTCTTTTACTTATGCAGCTGAGTGCTGTTCTCATAATCATCATAATTACTGTAGCAGTATCACTTATTGCCTTTAAAGATAGAGCTTTAAATGACAAGTTATTGTTTAGTCCATATTTAGTTCAACATAATAAAGAACATATGCGATTAATTTCACACATGTTTGTACATGGTGATGTTTTTCATTTGATTTTCAATATGTTTTCCCTATATTTCTTAGGATCTTTTTTGGAAAATCAATTTACAAATTCGGGTTACTTTGAACCTAGTCAAGGACTAGCGCATTTATTAATTATTTATTTTATAGGTGGACTATTTTCAACGATTATTCCATTTTCGAGACATAAAAACAATCCCAATTACAGAGCAATAGGTGCTTCTGGAGGTGTTTCTGCGGTTATTTTTGCAGCGATTTTGTGGGCTCCAACTTTGCCATTGAGCATTATGTTTTTTCCATTCCCAATTCCAGCTTACATTTTCGGTCCATTGTATCTGGCTTTCGAATTTTGGTCTGATCGAAAAGGGAATAGTGGAATAGCCCACGATGCACATATAGGAGGTGCAATTTTTGGAATTGTTTACGTTTTAATTATTAATATTGACAAGGGAAAGCAGTTTCTTGACCTTATTTTTTAATTTATGCTTTACATTAATAACAACGGCACGGTTTTGACCAATGAAGCACCTACAATCCATGCGGGAAATAGAGGTCACGTTTATGGTGATGGTGTCTTCGAGAGCATTCGAATAATGAATGGAAAGCCTATCAATCTGGACAATCATATAAAAAGAATGATTGAAGGAGCAAAAGCAATTAAGTTAAGAATACCTGTATATTTTAGCACATCCTTTTTTGAAGAACGCATTATTGAATTATGTAAATTATCATCCATTACTGAAGGTGGCAGATGTAGGATTTCTTTAGATAGAATTAGTGGAGGAGCATATAGACCTGAATCAAACGATGCTGTTTTTTTCATGGAAGTTTACCCTTATGAATCCAATAATTTTGAATTGAATGCAAAAGGTTTAGAAATAGATCAATTTACTGATATCAAGAAACAAAAAAATTGCCTTTCAACTTATAAAACAAAAAGCGGATTAATCTATGTGATGGCAGCTGTTCATGCGGTTGAAAAAAAATTAGACGATGTTTTAATTGTAAACGATAAAGGAAGTATTCTGGAAAGTTCTAGTTGTAATCTATTCGTTGTGAGCAATGGTGTTTTGTATACGCCTGGTTTAGATGAGGGATGTCTTGCTGGTACAATGCGCATGCAAATCATTAATCTAGCCATAAATAATGGTATAAAAGTTTATGAATGCAATATTTTACCACAAAATCTTTTAGCTGCAGATGAATTATTTTTTACCAATGCAATTAGAGGGATAAATTGGGTTGGAGGCTATCGTACAAAAAGATATTTTAATAATATGTCTCGAAAATTTGTTGCGTTATTGAATGATTTTTGGGAAAATCAAATGCAGGAACAATAACTGTATTTAACATAATATTTCGACTTCAAATCTTTTATAATTTCAGCAACTAATCATATCTTCGGAATTGATAGGAGTGTGTTTAATAAATTGTAATTATTGGAAGCTTTCATGTTTTAAATAATCGAATATGTTGACAATAACTTTTAATTGAAATTGTGGTTGTATTTCATTTATTAATTCAATTGCTAGTTCAAATCTTTTCTATTTTTTAAAGTTTGAGCTTTTAATGATCTTTAAATTTCAAATTGTGTTATAAAATTTTCAAGCACCAAATCTTTCTTTATTATGTATTCAATTGATTTGAAGTAAGACTCATGAAAGTATGATTGATAATAATGTGAATGAATAAATATTTTACATCTTTTGTCTTATAATTAATATTATGTTAAATAGTAAAATCGAAAAGGTAATAAGTAAAACATACCTCTCTTTTATCTAAATAAATTTTAGAAACAACCAATAATCAAAACCAATTGAATCAACGGCGAAAATTAGTCAGGCAGAACATAAAATATTTTCACAATATTATTTAGATGGAACTTGACTTTTAGTTGAAAAGCCATTCTTTGCAATATCTCTAACTTCTTTACCAATACCGAATATTGAAACCATATTCAATGGGAATTCCAATAAAACGTGCGTAAAACTTAAAAAGAACAAGAATGTCAATCCAATAGCGTAATCATAGACATAGGCACCACATGCCAATAACCATAAACCGATTACTACAATAAAACGCGCTTTTGGTACTTTGTGCCAACGTATAACTTCTGTTTTACTAAACCAATTCAAATAATGGTACAAATAAGCAAACGCAATAAACCTCATTAGTAGAATCCCAAAAGAAGATTCGAAAATTAAAGGCGCCTTGGCGTTATAGTTGGCTTCTTTAAAAACATCATTCAATCTTTCATTTATTGCTTTATTATCAAGATTAGATGAAACAATTGCAGCGTTCACTATTGGTTCATTTTGAGCTAAAGCACCGAAATCATCAAAATTGAGATCTTTTTTCTCGTTAGAGCTAACTGAATTACTCAAATAAAAGGTCTCATTCGCCATTTTATTCAAGGAATCCTTGTATTTATTTATTGAAGGAAGATTAGGATTCCCTTCTAATTCCTTGGAAAAACTATTTATAATATTTACAACGGTATAATTCTTCATTTTTGATTTACTGGTTGTATCATATCCAAATTCCTTCAGAATAACAGCATTAGTATTGAAAAAACCACCTCCGTCAGCATAATACGCAGCTTTTCCATAATCAGATATTGGCATTACTTGAGAATCAGGTAATACTTTCATTAATAACATCGGCACTATTGCAAAAACTGCTACTGAAAGCAAACCACTTTTACTCCTCGATTTTAATGCCCCATACAACATGAAAAGACCCGTGAATAAATAAACGTGTATGAGTGTAGGAACTAATGAAGTTATGGTGAATACCGCAAAATTATCCGTGTCATTTTCACCGTTAAAGTATTTGTAAATGAAAATAAAGAGAAAACCAATAGTGGCTATTTTTATATATAAATTTTTCACGAAAGCGAATAAAATACTACTAAATAGCGCTAAACACAAAAGTATATCACCTAAGCTCATTTCTTGATATGACTTCAAAAAGTCAGAATTAAATTCAAAGTCATTTGCTAAAGCTGCATATGAGAGTACTACCCCAACCAATAATAATGGAACAAAATCATATTTACCTTTTGCGAAATATTGTCTATCATGTAACCAACTTATTTCAGTTAAATAATGAAGGGGACCCAAAAAGGCGTATGCGAATAAAAATACTTCGAATGGCAGTATATAAGCAGCAATAGCACTGACAATCATTAAACCAATATTCAAATAATTGATTTGAGCGTCTCGAGTTGGATTCATATAAAGACTTTTTTACAAATCTAATTTTTTATTCAATTCACAAAGCTCACATCTATGTTATTTATTTAACAGATGCTAACATATAATCATTTCTTTTTTCAACGATTTCTAACAACAATTTGAATAGTGAAAAAGCTAGATTGTTTAATTTTATTAAATGCTTAGTAAAGAACAAAAATCAGAACTAAATCAAAATTTTTGGGCAGAATTAAAGAGAATAATGAATGCTCATAAATCATCCAATGGAAGATCAATAAATTGGTTGAATTATCCATCAGATGTTAAGGGGATTTATATTCGAATGCAGGTAGATAATAATAGCGCTCGGTTGTGTTTCGATATGCAATACAAGGATGATGGTATTCGTGCAATTGTATGGGAGCAAATGGGTGAGCTTAAAAAGGTGCTGGAATCAAAGATGACTTCCAAAACTTTTTGGGCTCAAGAATTATATGCAAATGAAGGATTTATCTTTTCTAGAATTTTTTGGGAGTTGGAGAACGTTAGCTTATTCAATGAAGAAGATCATCCTCGAATATATGATTTCTTAAGAATACAGCTTTTATCCTTTGATTCTTTTTATCAAGAGTTTAAAGATATCCTTATAAATCTTGTTCATTGATTACTTTAATTAATTTTACATAGATTTTGAATTCAATGAAAATATTAACCTTAGTTCTCCCGTTTTTCGTTTCTGCAGTAAATGCGCAGGTCACACTAATAAATACGGATTTTCAATTGGGCATACCTGTCTCCTACTCTATCATTGACAATGATGGATTAACGCCTGATCCGCAAGTTTCTGAATATTCCGAAGCGTGGATTGTTGTTTCGGATCCCGAGAATCCAAATGATACGGTTGCTTCATCGACTTCCTTTTTCTCACCAGTTGGAACGGCTAATAGATGGTTAATTACGCCACAATTGAATTTAGGGAGTTTCGGTAATTTACTGCAATGGGAAGCCAAATCTCAAGACGCAAGTTATCCAGATGATTATTTGGTATTAATATCTCACACCAATACAGATCTCCTTAGTTTTACAGATACTGTAGGATATGTAATAGGTGAAGATGCCAGCTGGGTGATGCGTCAAGTTGATTTAAGCGCGGAAGGTTACAATGATTCTTCAATATATCTGGCATTTGTTAACGTGACCGAAGATGGTTTCAAACTATATCTGGATGATATCAAAGTTTGGAAAGATGACCCGAGTGGAATTGGAGAATTAGAGCAAAGCGCTTTATTTTCAGTATTTCCAAATCCAACAACAGATTGGTTAACAGTGCATTCCACAGAGAAATTTGAATCAATAGATTTACTTTCGTTAAATGGCTTACCAATTCTAACCTCTTCAAATAACAGTATTAATTTAATAGATATTTCCAAAGGCGTATATTTCATCCGTGTCAACTATACCTGGGGATATTATACCAAGCGAGTAATTAAAAATTAAAGCTCAGGAAAAGGCTTCAAGTGTAATTCGTAAGGTAGGTTTGAATTTGACTTTGGAATCAATTCAACGAAGGAGCTTTTGATTTGATTGACTTCAAAAATCCACAACTCGTCTTCAAAATGAATGGTTAATTCATTATTGTTTTTCAAAGTATAACTACCATGCTTCCCCTCTACTGAACCCATTGAAAGCAACGGTTGAAGAAGACAATTATTAGAATTGTAAAAAACTAAAATACTTTTTTCATGAGTTTTAGAAGACGCGAAATTCTTTTGCGATCTTACAATTTTATCAACTATCCATACTTTACTTCCATTATCATGAAGTATTGCATCTTTAGGAAAAACATTGAAGTTTATTCCATTTTCACATGCCGAAAACATGAAAAAAAATGTAAGAATGAGAAATGCAAATAATCTCAATTTTTAAAGTATCATTTGATTTTGAATCAAAGCATTATAAATCTCTTTTGACACAGAATCCTTAAATTCAGCCTTTATTTTCTGCCTCCAAAGCTCAGGTTGGTTTGGGTTGGATGAATTGGTTTCATAGCCTTCAATTGCATCTGTAGCATCAAATTCATAATTAGTTCCATTCCATTTAAAAACACAATTATAAAATATGACATCGCCTTCAATATTATCATTAAATCGTAAAAGCAAATCTTTATGATTTCCTTTTCCTTTTTTCATTCCAATTAAATTAGCAACAAAAGCATTTACCTTCACCAACTCACCTTTCTCACGAACAAATACCACTACTCTTCTTAATTTAACACCACTAACCTTTGATTTAATCAGGACGAGAAAAGCATCTTTTACTGAAATATCATCAGAGAGCGGAAATATTTTAAATAATCGCGGAGAACATGCAGGCTCGAGATAATTAGATGTATCTTTTTGAAAAGCATTACATATCTTCAATTCTTTAAGCAGGGAAATATGAGAAGTATCATCAAAAGATGTTGCGTCAAAAAGCACTTCAATATTTGAAAAATCTGCAGAATTGGACACATCTAATAATGTTGGATTTTTATCATCTTTTGTATCACCACCGCATGATTGAATTATGGTAACTCCAATAAAAACGAATAAACTTGGAAAAATGTATTTCATATTTTGTCTCAATTAAAAACTGTGTTAGCGACTTCTAATGCATGGTTTAAGCTGTCCAAATTAACACCATGAATAACGTTCTTTTTTTCAAGCCATTGAATTAAAACCTCCGTTGGCATATTTCCTGTAAGTTCATCTTTGGCCATAGGACAACCGCCATATCCTTTTAGCGCACCTTCAAATTTTCTGCAACCAGATTCAAAGGCAGCGTCTAATATAGCAATGGCGTTTTCTTTTTTAACATGCATATGCGCACTAAATTGAATGTTTTCATTTGAGGAAATAAGAACATCGAAAAGGTTCCTTGTAATATCGGGAGTTGCACAGCCAATTGTATCAGATAAAGCCTGATATTTAATGCCAGATTTCACAAACAAAACCTCGCTCCATTGGGCTACAATTTCAGGGCTCCAATTATCGTTATATGGATTACCAAAACCCATTGATAAATAAACTACAAGCTTCTTATTGTGCTTTATTGCCAAGTTCTGAATTTCATCCAATTTAATTAACGATTCAGCTATTGTTGAGTTCGTATTTCTTTTTTGAAATGTTTCGGAAACCGAAAAAGGATATCCCAAAAAATCAATACAATCGAATTGAATTGCCTGTTCCGCTCCTTTAGTATTTGCAATTATGGCTAGCAACTTAGTTTTTGATGATAATTCAATTTGCTCTAGAACCTTAGCTGTATCAGCCATTTGTGGAATTGCTTTCGGAGAAACAAAACTTCCGAAATCAAGTGTAGAAAATCCGCAAGCAAGTAGAGCGTTTAAATACTCAACCTTTCTCGAAGTCGGGATAAATTCGTGAATACCTTGCATTGCATCCCTTGGACATTCAGTTATTTCAACTGTTAATTTCATTTCTTTTCTCGAAGTATTGCTTTATTAATTCGTTTTATTAGAGACGGGCCTTCATAAATAAACCCCGTATATAACTGCACTAAAGACGCACCAGCAGCTAATTTTTCAAGCGCATCTTCTTCGGAATGAATACCCCCTACTCCAATTATTGGAAACGCTCCTTTTGATTGTTCATGTAAGTATTTAATGACTTCGGTAGATCTATTATTAAGTGGCTTTCCTGAAAGCCCTCCCATACCAATTGAATCAATAATGTTTTTTTTAGTTCGCAAACCATCCCGAGAAATAGTTGTGTTGGTTGCGATAACCCCATCTATCTCTGTTTCTTTTACTATTTCAATAATATCATCAAGTTGATTGTTACTTAAATCAGGAGCTATTTTAAGTAAAATAGGTTTATTAATATGCTCTTTTTTATTCTTATTATTTAATGTCGTTAGCAATAATTTCAGAGGTTCCTTTTCTTGTAAATCCCTTAAATTAGGAGTGTTTGGAGAAGACACATTAACAACAAAATAATCTACATAAGGATGTAATGCTTCGAAACAAATCAAATAGTCATCGATGGCATTGTCGTTGGAAGTCAATTTATTTTTTCCAATATTCCCACCGACGATTAAGTTATCGGGCTTATTTTTCAGTCGTTGCACTACTGCCTCAACACCATCATTATTAAATCCCATTCGGTTAATAATTGCATGATCTCTTTTGAGTCTAAACAACCTTGGTTTTTCATTCCCAGATTGAGCCTTAGGTGTAACTGTTCCTATTTCAATAAAACCAAATCCGCAAGCTGAAAGTTCATCAAACATTGTTGCATTTTTATCCAATCCTGCAGCCAAACCAACTGGATTAGGAAAATCAATACCAAAAACTTTTTTATTTAATCGGTGGTCTTCAAGTATGTTTTTTTTCATCCACCATTTTTTCAGGAATGGGATTCTACACAATTGCTTCAAAAACCAAAAGGAAATATGATGAGCCTTTTCAGGTTTAAATAGAAAAATGAAAAAACGAAAAAAATTGTACATGAAAATTGTATGAAAAAAAAGCGAGGTCCTCACCTCGCTTTGTTACTTAATATTTGTAACGTCCTTTCGGATACTTATAACTTCTTCTTTGTTTGGCGTAGTCTTTATATGTAATGTTTCTGGCAACAACCATATTCAAATGATAATAAGCATCTTTCTGTTTATCACCTCTTTGTTGTCCGGGAGCAAACCAGTTAACATTACTCACAGAAGGATTAGAAAAGTATTGCGCTTCTGCTGAAGAAAGTGATTGGGGATCATAATAAACTGTTGAAACATCATCAATATAATCACTAAATGTTTTAATGTATGACGCTTCTATACCTATTCTCCACATTCTCCCAAGTCCCATCCTTAATCCAATACCCATTGGTATGGTTACAGTAAAAGGCAAAGTTTCTCTTGCTCCTTTAGCCATACCTTGACCTTCCGTGTTTAAAGGATCTAACTTATACCATTTATTATTCAACATCGCTTCGGGATTAAAATAACACCCGCCTACTCCAGCAAACAAATAGATTTGTTCATTGTGATTCTTTGCGCCATTATGTCCTGGTAAGTTATACCTTGCTCCAAACTTTTCATTTGCATATAAAATGATGTCTAATCTTTGAGAGAACTCTATTAGAATTGATCTAAAATGTAAATTTCGACTTTCTCTAACAATTTCATTGGTCAAAGCGTCATCACCCTTAACACGTCCAACGTTAAACGAAGTAGTTGTTGCAAAATAAGGGTGAAAACGATATCGGTAACCTAACATGAAATTGAAAGAAGTTGAGGGAAAATCTATGTCCGCTAGACTGTAATCAGTACCGATTCGGTTACGGCCACCTAAATCGCCAGTAAACTGGGTAGCCCCAAAACCTATTAATAAATCCTTCTTATTTAAGGACCAGTTTCTCTGCGTATTGAAGTTGGTATGCTGAGAATAAGCAGAAAAAGAATACACCAATCCCGAAAGCAAAAACAATAGACTCTTTAAATTCATCATGTAAATAACTTTATTAACACGCTAAATTACAAATACTTTAGTTTTTTTTAAAAAAAAATCTTAAAAAAGATGAATATTAATTTGTTAACAATTACGCTAAGCTTTGTTTTATGTTCGCTCAAGGATTTAAATCTAATGAGGAACATGATATGCTTTTGAAAATAGTTTTCAATTTTTCTAGTGATCTAAAGGTTTTAACTTTAGCGTTATTCTCAGTAATATCCAACAAATAACCAATTTCTTTAAACGATTTTTTCTCAAAGAACCTCAATTCAATTAATTGAAGTTCGTGTTTTTTAAGGGCTGCTAAAGACTGAATCAAATAAATTTTGTATTCCTGATTTACTTCATCTTCGTTATCGTCATTGGATTCGATCATATTCAGATGAAATTCATTCAAATTTAACTCCATCTTCTTATCTCTAAAAGACTGGTATAATTCGCTTTTAGCTATTCGGTAAAGCCAGGATGAAAATGGGACACCTCGATATTCAAATCTGTGTATGTGCGTTAGGGCCTTAATAAATACTTGGGAAGTAACATCATAGGCAAGTTCAGCATCATCTATTCTTTGCTGGATGTACCTCAAAATCTGATGGTAATACTTCTTATACAATAGTCCAAAATGCTGGGGATCATTTTGGGCCATTTCAATAATCTTCAACTCTTCTTTCATGTATTGAGTTGACTGATGATAAATTGATTGAACATTCATAATGGGTCGTTTTTTATTTTCTAGTTACACAAGCTTGCAGACTTGCTCGTGTCCATAACGATTCCAATATTTAAATATTACAAAAGGTGGAATAACTTTGAAGTTATTGATATATTGCGATTGCAATGATTTCTGATTTGATAAATCAAAAATCAATCAAATAACTCGTGTCTGTCAAGCTAAAAAGAAATGCCTTTAGCTGTTTTAATTGTTTACCATCCAGCTTAAATGGTTGAATTATTTTATTTTGATTTGAATGCCCAGTTGCACCTTTGGCATAATGATTAATTACTTCCTCAATAGAAACCATACTCCCATCATGCATATATGGAAATGTTAACTCAATATTTCTTAAGGTTGGCACCTTAAATTTACCAATATCGTTTGAATCACCGAAGATTCTGAACCTGCCTTGATCTTTGCCATAATCATTATAAAGACCGTTATTTTCAGCAATAAAATTTGTGAAGTATGGCGCTGGATGACATTTCGTACAATATAATTGCTTAGAAAACAATTCCCATCCTTCTTTTTCATCATTATTTAAGGCGTTGGATTGTTTCCCATAATAATATCTATCAAATTTTGAATTGAATGAGACTAAAGTTCTTTCAAATGCCGAAATGCTACGTGTTAATACAAATGCATCAAATTCTCTATTGAAAATTTGAAGTGCAGCATTTCGATATTCAGGAATTGCGTTTAAACGCCGAATCAAATCAACCATATTCATATCCATTTCAACATGTTCCTGAATTGGGACTATTGCCTGAAGCTCAAGAGTTTGTATGTGAGCATCGAACATAAATGTTTTCAAGAAAGCAACATTGAGCAGTGTTGGTGCATTTCTTTCTGTTTTACCATTATCAACACCAGAACTGATTTTTTGTCTGTCAGTAAATGCGAATTGGGGAACATGACAACTAGCGCAAGATATTGATGAATCTCTGGAGAGTCTTTTATCAAAAAAAAGTTGGCGACCTAAAGCTACTTTTTCTTTAGAATAAGGGTTGCCTTCGGGATGTTTAACCTCAGTTATAAAATTAATTTTCTCAAAAGATTGACATCTCGAAAGAATAAAAGTCGATGATACGATGAATAATAATCCTATTTGAACTATAGGCTTCAAATTTTAATAGACAAACTGTAAACGATTTAATAGATTTCCATTCGAATCGAAAGCACAGAAATAATAAATACCATTATTCAAATCGCTTAATGCTAATTCTCCTTCAACAGCGCTCATTAAACCAGTGCTAATTAGCCGCCCTTCTATATTCAGAAGCTTATAATTTGACGCATTAATCAATTCTTTCCAAATAATTTTAGAATAAACTTGATCTCGAAAATGAGAAATTTGCCCCTCATCAACTAAAACGTCATTAATTCCCGCCATGGCTGACTGCGTAAATACTGCTTCCGTTTCAATATTTTTCATGATTTCCATATTCAATCCTGCTGAGCCATGAAGAATGCCGGCAGTCTCAATTGAAATATCTTTAATCCAATTTTCCACATTGCAATCGAGGTAAATATCTACTTGATCTGTGTTCGTAACGGTTGGAACTACATTTAACTGAACACTTCTATAGTTTGCATCGCCTAAATTATGTAGCTCAAATAAATTATCAGGTGTACCATCAAAATTTGAATCTCCATATCCTCCAATAATCATGTGCATATATCCTGCAGTCCATCCCCAATACATCGATGGTTCTTGAAAACTTAATGGGTGAATGCTTGGATATGATGAGATATCAATAGCATCAGCTCCTGAATTCGTGTTTAGACTTGGAGGCACCCCAACCGAGAAATTAATCGCTTCAATTTGATTAACATTTAAATAGCCAAGATAAAGAACATGATTTTGAGGTTCTACTAGAAAAATTAAATTACCCAAATTCAAATCTTGTCCTCCATCATGTATTACATGAATACCGGACACATAATAATCAAAATGATCCAATTTAAATGCAACGCCACTTAGATTGGTATAATTCGTCATTAATTCTAAATCAGAACCATTAATCTTTGGGTCAATGGTCAGAAACACATTCTTTTGACCAAATCCAACCATGTTAAGTAAGACAAACAGTATTAACAAAGGATTTTTCTTCATTTTATCATATTTTTCTAGCAATGTACAAAATTTCACTTTGTTGCAATCTGTAGCGATTAATTATTTCTTGACTATAATAGTCCTCTTTTAGAAACTTTTCTACCGTAAAACCTGCTTTTTCCAGCCAATTCGGATAATCTTTTCCAAACAATCGGACATGATCTTTCTGCCAATAATATTTCTCCCGATCTTCTGGTGTTAGTATACTGGGGTCTTCAAAGGTTATTTCTCTATTGAAATCCTGTGGCACTTGCATTATTGCCCAACCCCCTGGTTTTAATACCCTAAATAATTCTTTCATACATTGATTTGCATCGGTAACATGTTCCATTACGTGATTACAAAACACCACATCAAATTTATTTTCATCTAGGGGAATTTCATGTAAGTCAAAATGCATGTCTGCTATTGGAGATACAAGATCAGCAGTTAAATAATCTAAGTTTGACTGCGTTTGAAATTTTTTGTGAAAGCATTGTTCTGGAGCGATATGTAGAACTTTCAAATTTTCACGTGTAAAAAAATCAGAATGATTCTTAAGATAAAGCCACATCAAACGGTGTCTCTCTAAAGTTAAATCAAATGGACACAAAACATTTTCTCGATGAGCTATATCAGACCCATAGGATAGAAATTTTCTAAAGGATTTTTCACATACCGGACACGCTACATTGTTCCCTTTAAATAAAATAGGAGCTATTTTTTTGAAGGGGTAACTTAAACGAATCAACAAAGGTCTTGGAAGTCGATTCAATAAAAACTTATACAGCATTTTCATTTACACAAAATTAAGATAAAGCGAACGACTTTGAAACCAATTTTCTATTTTTCGTTTTAAAACTAATTGAATTACATCGTAAGGTATGAAAAAAGGTATTTTGTTATTATGCATTCAATTTGCAATTTCAATTTCGTCACCTGCTCAATTTTATAAGGATGGTCCAATAAGTAATTTTGAAGATAAATTAACTTTCTACAGCGACATCGGATTCAACACATCTCCATATGTCATAAAAAGCAATTTTTTCGGGTCAACAACAAAATTAAATTACAGCCATAATTTTCGTTTACAATTCGGCATTGGTTTTTCATATCGATGGATTAATTTGCAGCTCAATTTACCTTTGCCCGTATATGCAAAAGCCCTTAGTAGGTTTGGTTCTAACACTACACTTGGTTTACAGTTTA
>CANHJY010000001.1 GCA_947461185.1 Flavobacteriales bacterium | reverse complement strand
AGTAGTGTTGTGATTACTGGTTATAACTGTATTGGTTATAAAAAATCAGCAAAAGGCAAGGATACTTTTCGTACGTTCAATCCTGTTTTGGATGAAGAGAACAAAAGTGTTTTTTACGAAGCAACTTTTGAGGAACTCGATGAAGCTTTAGTTTTAGCGTCCAAAGCTTTTGAAACTTTTCGATTCTTAAAATCAGAGAGTAAAATTTCCTTTTTTCAGCATATTGAAAATTTACTTGGCCAAAACAAACAAGAAATATTAAGTATATATCGTGAAGAATCAGGCTTGTCAATTTCAAGGGCTGAAAGTGAATTTAAAAGGACCTTATTACAAATTCAACAACATGCTCAATTAATTGCAAGTTATGAATGGATGTCACCTTCTATTGATACTGCAATTACAGAAAATGATCTACTGAAGTCTGATATTCGGAAGGTTAATATCGGAATAGGTCCAGTTATTGTTTTTGGTGCAAGTAATTTCCCTTTGGCATATTCAACAATTGGTGGTGATAGTATTGCGGCACTTGCAGCAGGTTGTCCCGTTATTGTGAAGTCTCATCCAATGCATGCTGGAACTAGCGAAAAGATTGCTCATTTAGTTGTTGAAGCAGCAAAAATTTCTAATCTTCCTGACGGCGTTTTCTCCCATGTTAATGGTGTTTCCAACAAAATTGGAGCTTATTTGGTAGAACATCCTTTGGCAAAAGCTGTTGCTTTTACTGGAAGTTTTGAAGGCGGGATGTCGATTTTTCGATTGGCCTCAATGAGAAAAGAACCCATACCCGTTTTTGCCGAAATGGGGAGTATAAATCCTGTTGTAGTTCATGGTAATAGTTTAAAGAAAAATAGGGAAAGTTGGGCATCTTTTTTGGCGGAGTCCATTACAAATGATGGGGGACAGTTTTGCACGAAACCGGGTGTGGTTTTTGTTGAAAAAGATGATTGTTCTTTGGATTTTATTAATGAACTAAGTCAATTGGTTAAAGCTAAGGGAAGTAGAACTTTGATTCATCCTAATCTAAAAGTGAAACTTGTAAATCGTCTAAATGAACTTGGTTTTATTGGTGATACTAATCCCATTAAAGAAGATTCAAAATGTGCTGTACATCCTGTAATTATTGAATTGAAACCTGATGATTTTTTGATGAATAGTCAGTTTCTTGAAGAGTTTTTTGGCCCTGTGAGTATTATTGTTCATTGCGAAAATCAAAATGATATATTGCGATGTTTACACGCATTAAATGGGCAATTGACTGGTTCTATTTTTATTGATTATTCGGATATTGAAGCATCAAAAGTCCGAGATTGGATTGAGGTTTTTGAGTTGAAAGTTGGACGGATTAATTTCAATAATGTTCCCACTGGTGTCCGTGTTTGTCATTCAATGCAACATGGTGGTCCTTTTCCTGCTTCAACAGATTTAAGATTTGGAGCTGTTGGTGCTGATTCAATTCAAAGATTTCTTCGTCCAATTTGTTATCAAAACTTTCCTGATTCTTTTTTGCCTGATATCCTTAAAGATGCAAATCCGCTCAATGCTAATCGAAGAATCAATGGATATTTTTCATTCGCTGAAATTATTCGCTAATTTTCGTAAAATTATCGGTAACATTTTAATCCATACATAGTATTGCTTACATTTGTAATTGAAAAATTTCGTTCACTATGGCTGAAGAAGAAAGAAATGAAGGAGGAAAGAGAACATCAATCATTTTGATGTTAATTATATTATTGCTTATCGGTGGGTTAGGCTATATGGCTTATTTATGGTCTCAGAAAAATGAAGAATTAAATGCTTGCTCCGAAGGTTTTACTAAAAGTCAATCAGAGCTTGACGGGCTTAAAAAGTTATTGTCTGCAAATCTTGGTGATAGAGATATTAATACGGCAAGTGACTTAAAAGCAGATTTTCTTAATATGTTAGATACCTATGATGCTTTAATTGAACAAGATAAAAGTAAAGCGGATTCTCTTAACATTCAAAAAGCACGCATTCAGACTTTGATTAACGAAATCAATCAGACCAAAAACATGAATGCTTCACAATTGGCGAAATTGAAAAGGGAGAATGAAACATTGCGAGAAATCATGCGCGGTTATGTTAGTGACATTGTCAAACTAAATGAGGAGAAAGACAATTTAACCCGAGAATTAGATGATAGAACAGTAAAATTAAATACTACTATCGATGAAAGGGATACATATAAAGCTGATGCGGAACAAAAGGCGGAGCAAGTTAAGAAAGGTTCTAAACTTCAAGCTTATAGCATTGTAACTGAGGCACTAAAAATGAAATTGAATAATACTGTTGAGGTTACTAATAAAGCTAAAAACGTCATTCAAATAAGGTCCTCTTTTACAATATCGGAGAATTCCTTGACATCATCTGGCAATAAGATCGTTTACCTTCAAATTATGAATCCCGATGGAAAGACTATGCAGTCTAAATCAACAAATGTCATTCAAACGGAAAATGGAACAATTTCCTATTCTGATAAGAAAGAAGTTGATTATCGAAATCAAAGTGTTGATATGACGATCTACTATGATTTGAAAGGTGAGTCTGCACTTTCAGGTAATTATAAAGTTAAGATTTATTGCGATGGAATGTTGATCGGTTCCGATAGTTTTACACTTAAATAGAAATGTTTCGATAAAATCAAACAATGGTTAATATTTTTATAGCAAATCTCGATTGGGAAATTACATCTGACGATTTGCGAACTACCTTTTCTTCTTTCGGCACCGTATTGTATGCACATGTTGTCTTTGAAAAAGATACCAAACGCTCGAAGGGATATGGATATGTTGAAATGACTGAAACCGACCATGCTATTAATGCTATAAATGCACTAAATGGTATGGAGATTAATGGTAGAAAGTTGGATGTAAAGATTGCTTCTCCAAAAGGTAATAGGCCAATAAAAAAGAAAGACGATTCCTATAAAAAAACTACAGTTTCTTTTAATCAAAAATTAAAGAAGGTTAGAAGTTAATTCAAAAATTTCTTCAATAAACCATTATACCCATTTTATGATTTTAGATAATAATCAAGGTTATGTTAACAGCAATATTGATAAACATGGTATTGCTAAAATAGAATTTGGTCATCCAATGAGTAATTCATTACCTGGTAAGATATTGAATCAGCTTGCTGAAACAATTTTAAATCTTGGGAATGATAATAGTGTAAAAGTTATTCTACTTACTTCAGGAGGCGAAAAAGCTTTTTGTGCCGGTGCTAGTTTTGATGAGTTAATTGCAATTAAAGATTTAGAATCTGGAAAACAGTTCTTTTCTGGTTTTGCTAATGTTATTAATGCATGTAGAAAGATACCAAAATTGATCATTGGTCGAGTTCAAGGAAAAGCAGTAGGTGGTGGGGTAGGATTGGCTTCTGCAGTAGACTATTGTGTTGCAACAAAACATGCGGATGTAAAACTTTCAGAATTGGCAGTTGGTATTGGGCCATTTGTAGTAGGGCCGGCAGTTGAGCGTAAAATCGGCCTGTCTGCTATGAGCGAGTTAGCTATAAATGCAACGGAATGGCGTTCAGCTGAATGGGCAAAGAAAAAAGGGCTCTACACAGATGTTTACGATAGTGTAGAAGAAATGGATACTGAAATAGAAAAGTTGGCGTACAAGCTTGCCAAATCGAATCCTGAGGCAATGGCTATGTTGAAAGTTATTTTTTGGCAAGGAACTGAACATTGGGATGCGCTTTTGTACGAACGTGCAGGTATTAGCGGCACCTTGGTACTAAGCGAATTTACTTCAAATGCTATTCATTCTTTTAAATCGAAATAGAAAGGGCTAGCTTTCGATATGGCGATGAATAAATAGGAAAAGTAAATATTTTCTATTCTTTTTTAAAAAATCATTTGTTAATAAAATTAGAAGTTCTATCTTTGCACCCCCAAAATAGGGTAAATGTCTTATTTAATTGTTGAATTGTGAATACACTAAGTTATAAAACTGTTTCTGGAAACAAGGAGACTGCAGATAAAAAATGGTTGGTTGTTGATGCTGAAGGTCAGACAGTTGGTCGTCTTGCGAGTAAAGTAGCAAAGATTATCAGAGGTAAACATAAAACCAATTATACGCCTCATGCAGATTGCGGAGACAACGTAATAGTTATCAATGCTGAAAAGATTGCTTTTTCCGGAACTAAGTTGGTTGATAAAGAATATGTGAGATATACTGGTTATCCAGGTGGGCAACGTATTACAACTGCACAAGAAATGTTAAGTAAACATCCTGAACGTTTAATCGAAAAGGCCGTTAAGGGTATGTTGCCAAAGAATAAACTAGGTAGAAAATTATACACAAACCTTAAAGTGTATGTTGGAGCTGAGCACAAGCAGCAAGCGCAACAGCCCGAAATATTTAATTTAGATACATTTAACTAATAAGCATGGAAGTAATCAATACAACCGGGAGACGTAAAACATCAGTTGCCAGAGTATACTTAACTAAAGGTTCTGGTAAAGTAATCGTTAACAAAAAAGATTATAAAGAAGCGTTTCCAGTAGCCGTTCTTCAGTCTAAAATTCAACAACCTTTCTCTTTAACCAATACTACAGGTCAATTTGATGTAAAGGTTAATGTCTTTGGTGGAGGTATAAATGGTCAAGCAGAGGCTATTCGTTTAGGTATTTCTAGAGCCTTAGTTGAAGTAGCTGAAGAAAATAAAACTTTACTGAAAGCTGAGGGTTTAATGACGAGAGATCCGAGAATGGTGGAACGTAAGAAACCAGGTCAGCCTAAAGCTCGTAAGAAATTCCAATTCTCGAAGCGTTAATTCGAGTTTTGGCTTGTTTAGTATCCAAACTTCAGAGTATCTTCCGCAAGGACCCTTTGTTGTTGTGTTTTACTAGAAATGCCGTTGGCAAATTAAGGAAAGTAAACAATTAAAAAAAAAGAAATGTCAAAAGTTAATTTCGAAAATTTATTAGAGGCAGGTGTTCATTTTGGTCACCTAAAAAGAAAGTGGAATCCTGCAATGGCACCTTATATTTTTGAGGAAAAAAAGGGGATTCATATTATCGATTTAAATAAAACTATTGCTCATTTAGATCAAGCATGTGCTGCAATGAAGCAGATTGCTAAATCTGGTAAAAAGGTTTTATTTGTCGCGACTAAAAAACAAGCGAAAGAAATAGTATCTCAAAAAGTTGCTGAGGTTAATATGCCATTTGTAACTGAAAGATGGTCTGGTGGAATGTTAACGAATTTTCAAACCACAAGAAAGTCTATTCGTAAGATGGCTACGATAGACAAAATGAAATCTGATGGTTCTTGGGAAACCTTGAACAAGCGAGAAAAGTTATTTAAAACGCGTCAAAGAGAAAAGTTGGAAAAAAACTTTGGTTCTATAGCTGACATGACGCGTCAACCTGCTGCTATATTTTTAGTGGATATACTCAAGGAGCACATCGCACTTAATGAAGCTAAGCGTTTGAATATACCAACCTTTGCTATGGTTGATACCAATTCGAATCCTAAATTGGTAGATTTTCCAATTCCATCAAATGATGACGCGACTAAATCTATATCCATAATTTTGGATGCTATTTGTGGTGCAATTAAAGAAGGTTTAGAAGATCGCAAAACTACCAAAGGTTCTGAGAAAGAAGAGGCAGTAGAAGAAACAGTTGTTACGGAAACGGCTACTGAGACTCAAGAAGGAAACAATTAATAATAATTATAAAATTAAATCAAGATGGCAATTACTGCTGCAGATGTAAATAAACTCCGTCAACAGACTGGTGCTGGTATGATGGATTGTAAAAATGCCTTGGTTGAAGCTAATGGTGATTTTGAAACCGCAATCGACATTTTGAGAAAAAAAGGTCAAAAGATTGCTGCTAAGAGAGGGGATAATGAGGCAAGAGAAGGTTTGATTATCGCACAAGCAAGTAATGATGGTAAAGCAGGCGTTATTCTTACATTGAATTGTGAAACCGACTTCGTAGCTAAAAATGATGGATATAGAGCTCTTGTTCAATCCCTTGTTGATATTGCTATTCAAAACATGCCTGCGTCAATTGAGGAACTAAAGTCATTGAAATACGACGATAGATTAACAGTTGATGAAAAAATTACTGAGCAAATAGGAGTTATTGGTGAAAAATTAGATTTATCTAACTTCAGCACAATTAATGCGGACAAAGTAGTTGCTTACAATCACCCGGGAAATCAATTGGCAACACTTGTTGGTTTAAATAGTGGTTCTGATGTTGCAGAGGATGCTGGTAAGCAAGTTGCGATGCAAGTTGCCGCAATGAATCCAATTGCTTTGAACAAGGACGGTGTGGATGCTAGAACTATTGAACGTGAAATAGAAGTTGGAAAAGAGTTGGCAATTCAAGAGGGTAAACCTGCAGATATGGCTGAAAAAATTGCTATGGGTCGATTGAATAAGTTTTTTCAAGAAAATACATTACTAAGCCAAGCTTTTGTAAGAGATAATAAACTAACGGTTTCAGAATTTTTAAGTTCTTCTGAAAAAGATCTCACCGTTACAGATTTTAGACGATTTTCTTTAAGTTAAGAAAAAAAAGGCTATCAATTGATAGCCTTTTTTTTGGTTTGGGTTTTTATAAATAATGAACAAAAATTATATTTGTCAAGAAATAAGATGATTTTGAAGTACAAACGAATTCTTTTGAAGTTAAGTGGCGAATCTCTAATGGGGGATAAGCAGTTTGGTATAGATAATTTGAGATTATCCTCATACGCTAAACAAATTAAGGAACTTCATGAATTAGGAGTTGAAATTGCAATCGTAATTGGTGGGGGGAATATTTTCAGGGGTGTACAAGCAGAAGAAGGAGGAATGGATCGGACCCATGGCGATTATATGGGTATGTTGGCAACTATGATTAATTCGATGGCGCTGCAAGCCGCTCTCGAAAAGGAAGGAATTAAAACAAGGCTTCAATCTGCCATTGAGATGAAGGAGATTGCTGAACCTTATGTTAGAAGAAGAGCGGTAAGACATTTAGAAAAAGGAAGGGTTGTAATTTTTGGAGCAGGAACCGGAAATCCTTTTTTCACTACAGATTCAGCAGCATCTTTAAGAGCCATTGAAATTAACGCAAATGTTATCCTCAAAGGAACACGTGTGGATGGTATTTACACAGCTGATCCTTTTAAGGATTCGTCTGCCACAAAATATGAAAAAATAAGTTTTGATGATGCTTATTCTCAGGGTTTAAAAGTAATGGATATGACAGCCTTTACACTTTGTAAAGAGAATAATTTACCAATTATTGTATTTGATATGGATACTCCTGGAAATTTACATAAGCTTTTATCAGGAGAAAAAGTTGGTACTATTGTCCACAATTAAATTGAAAAATTAAAATTGCGATATGACTGAAGATGTTCAATTAATATTTGATGAGTTCAGATCTCAGAATAAAAAATCTATTGTTCACTTAGAAAATGAGTTTACCAAAATTAGAGCTGGCAAAGCAACGCCTGCCATGCTGAATGGTGTTCTAGTCGATTATTATGGTTCTCCAACAGCAATTCAACAAGTTGCTAATATTACCACAATGGATGCAAGAACAATAACAGTTCAACCATGGGAAAAACAAATGTTGAACGAAATTGCGAAAGGTATAATAAACGCAAATCTTGGATTT
The DNA here is from genome assembly GCA_947461185.1 of Flavobacteriales bacterium. GTDB lineage: Bacteria > Bacteroidota > Bacteroidia > Flavobacteriales_D > Crocinitomicaceae > M0103. Next base: position 12,214 of record CANHJY010000001.1, on the reverse strand, counting down.
GCACCTCAAAATAATGGTGAAGTCTTGATAATTTCCGTTCCACCATTAACCGAAGAACGCCGAAAAGATTTGGTGAAAAAAGCAAAAGTAGAAAGCGAGCATGCAAAAGTAGGAATCAGAAATAATAGGAAAGATGCATTAGATATGCTTAAAGATCTTAAAAATGAGGGTCTTTCTGAGGATTTATTTAAAGATGCAGAAGCAGAAATTCAAGGAATTACGAATTCTGGCGTTAAGAAGATTGATGACTTATTAGTTGTAAAAGAGCAGGAAATAATGACAATTTAAGTTATTATTTAACTTTTATTTCTACTCTTCTATTCGCTTGTTGTTGTTTTTCAGTTAAAGCATCTTTAAAAATTGGTTTGGTATTACCATATCCAATTGCTGTAAGTCTGGTTTTCTTTACACCATTAGTTATTAAGTACTTCATAACAGCTTTAGCCCTTTCTTCTGACATTTTTTGGGTAGATAAATTGTTTTCTCCAACAGCGTAAACATGACCTTGTATTTCTATTTCGATTTCATCATTTAACAATAGGAAATGTGTTAATCTGTCTAATTCATCCTTACTATCATGCTTGACTTCTGATGTACCTGCTTCGAATTCAATTTCTTCTATTTGCATCGTTTTTCCTTTTCTAATTGGATCAAGTTTGACAACGAATACTTCATTTATTTTTCCTGAAATTTCAAATAATGTATCTAGGAAAAAATATCCTTTAGCTTCAGAGCTCACGTTCACAGTGCTCGATCCATTAGAATTAACAAGAATATCTGACGCAAGGTATATAGAGTTTAAGTCTTCGTCTCCTTCAATAGTAGTAGTTGCCAGTACAGGCATATCCGTTTCTAAATCCCTAATAGCGAATCTAATCAGATTTCCGTTGTCGTTGTTGGTATTGTCAATTATATCTATGGCGCTATTGTGAGATTCTTCTTTAGTGAAATTAAAGGTGAATGTGAGATTACCAGTACTTTTTGAAGATGTACAGAATCCAATTATTAATCGTTGTCCTGTATTTAAAATAATATCATCTGTGATTGGATTTTCATTCAGTGAACTTGTGCCAATTTTTGATTTGTTTTTTTGAGCATATTTAAAACTAGCCGAATTCGCTCCATTGTATATGGAATTACAATTAACATCGTATCCCATGAATATTACAGTTTGGAGATACTCTCTATCTACTTCAGCGCTAAATGATGCAATTCCTTTTTGAGAAGGCACAAATGAAATCCAGATCATATTTTTGTCCAAAGAATCTTTCAAAGATGTATTCTTTAGAAAGTCGTCTTTTTTCCCATTTTCGCCAGTAAATTTAATGCTATAGATACCTGTTTTCTCTATGTACTTAAAGCCGTCACAGTCAGATATTGGGTTTGTATTTTTTTGTGCTTGGGGCGCAAAGCAAAATACGAATGTGATGAAGAAAAACAATAATTTCATATTAAAATATCTCTCACTCGATTAAACATGAATAATGCCAAGATATCATTTGACTTTAAATTACTTAATATCTATGGATATTTTACCACTAGTCTGAATGCGCATGATAATATTTTTATCATCCAGGAAAATCTGAGTTAAATCTAATTCTTTTATTTCAGCTTTTAAATTGAAATCCTCATTTTTATTTTTGTTTATTTCTGTCTGCAGTTTAAGTTTTGTATTATTGAGCTCATTACTGATATTGAACCTCGCTTTTTCTTTTATTATTGAGAGTATTCTATCATTTAGTATCCACTTAGCTGTTCGTAGTAAAAGGTTTTTAGAGGCCAAGTCGTATTCAAGATTTGGAAAAGATATTTCATGGGTATTTTTGTCATATTCGGGCTTTCCAGTTAAATATAAATGACCTTTTCGTTTTCCACCGAAATTAACATCAAGGGTAATTTCCTGGTCTATTGTTCCAGATAATTTAATGTTTTCAATGACGAATGCATTTTTTTTAATTAGTATCGTATCATTTTGCATTTGGTTGGATATGATATTACTCAAAGAATCATAACCAGCGAAAATGTCGAGATCTATTCTGAAACCTTTATCTGCATCAATTTTGCTTAGATTCGGAAGTTTAGTGCTAGGTAAGGTTGCCACAGATGTTGTAAAGCTAGGCTGCAAACTAATTACTACATCTAAAACTGCTTTCGTGCCGCTGAAAGTCAAACTATTCAAGCCAATGTTTTTGGGATTAATATTCAAATAACCATACTTCTCAATGGGAATTGGGTTACAAGCCATTTTCCATAGTTCTTGTAATTCTGGCTTGACATTTAAAGCTCGTATTTCTTTGTCAATATCATTTTCTAAATCTGTTAAAACGGGAGAAAGTTGTTTTTTTAACTGACCCGTAACATCAAAACTGAAAAATGAAACTTCGCAAGGATCAATGAGTTTAAATTCTTGCAATTGGGTTGATGATTTAAATGAATAGTCAGTATTTATTGCAATATTGGTTGCGTAAGATACACTCATTCTTCTCATGGTTTCATCAACTCCGCAACTTAAATAAACTCTTGGAATAACGCATGTTCCTTCATCATCGAATAAATACGTGCAAGTTGGGCAATAATTCATCGAGATACCATATTGACCGTTTACTTTATAAGTCATTGTTGATCCAATTCCATTAAAAATAATTGGATCTCGTTTGAAAGAATACTGATAGCTTACACCTGAACAATTTTCTTCACCACCATTAAGGCTTTTAGGAACAGCTTTTTCAGCTTCACTTAAATAGGATTTAAGTTCAAGGGTTACGGGAGCATGAATTGTAGAAAGAGATGGTTTGATAGGGGGTAAAGGTGTTACCGTGTAATGAGGTGAATCAGGTGAAATAGACCTGCAACCTAGGCAAACTAAAACAAGGATAATTAGCGTTATGACATTAAACTTGTTCACAACAGAAGTTTACTTTCGATTTCTTTTGAGCGTAACAGTCTGACAATAAATTGGGTTAAAACTGGCAACGGTTACCGTTCCTGTATTATTTCCTAAATCGTCCAAAAGTTCAGCATTTGTGACATTTGTTGGCTGAGAACTAAACGATCCATATAATTCAAATCTTATTGTATTCTTTGAAATCTTTGCTAATGAAGATGCATGAAACATTCCATCAACTTCGAAAAATGACACGAAGGCTTCGTTGCGGTAACTTAAATCAATTTTGGTTCCATCGAGTTCGTCTAAAACAAAGTAATGAATAGGGCTTCCAAATGGTTTACAGATGACATAGTTTTTTGTTAATTCACCGAGTTCTTCACTTTTGTATGTCATAATATAAGTCCAACTCGAATCCTTCACTATTTCTTTAAAGTCAAAACTTACCTCTATTTCTTGTTGTTCTCCCTCTGTTCCGGATGACAAAAACATCGTGCCTGAATACTTTCCTATCCAGTTTTCAGGAGTGAATTCTTGAGCTAATGCATATTTGTTGCCGATGCATAATACGGACAGGAAAATAAAAATAAGTCTGCTACTATTCATTAAGTTAACTTCTCAATAATCTCATTAAATGTTTTACTTGGGCGCATTACATTTTCAGTTAATACAGTATTCACAGCGTAATACCCGCCTAAATCTGAAGGTTTTCCTTGTGCGGAATTTAATTCAGAAAGAACAATATTTTCGTTCTCAATTAAAGCGGCTGCAATTGGTTTGAATTTTTCGTTTAATTCCAAATCTTCTGTTTGTTCTGACAAGGCCTTTGCCCAGTATAAAGTTAAGTAAAAATGGCTTCCACGGTTATCTAGTTCACCTACTTTTCTTTCTGGTGATTTATTTTCTTCAAGTAGTCTTCCAGTTGCTATATCTAATGCTTTCGCTAGAATTAGCGCTTTTGGATTGTCGCATGTAATTGCTGTATGCTCTAATGATGCTGCAAGGGCTAAAAATTCACCCAATGAGTCCCATCTTAAATGACCTTCTTGAATTAATTGCTCAACATGTTTTGGTGCTGAACCGCCCGCACCAGTTTCAAACAAGCCGCCTCCGTTCATTAAAGGGACAATGGAAAGCATTTTTGCACTTGTTCCAACTTCTAGAATGGGGAATAAATCTGTCAAATAATCTCTAAGCACATTACCTGTAACGGAAATCGTGTCTTTACCTTTTACAATTCTTTCTAAGGTAAATTGCATCGCATCATTGGGAGAAAGAATTTTTATATCCAATCCCGAAATATCAAATTGTTCAAGGTAAGTTTTTACTTTGCTAATTAGTTGAGCATCATGGGCTCTGTTTTCGTCTAACCAGAAAACTGCAGGTGTATTAGAAAGTTTGGAACGGTTAACGGCCAATTTTACCCAATCTTGAATCGGTCCATCCTTTACTTGACACATTCTCCAAATGTCGCCAGCTTCAACTTTATTTTCAAAAAGAGCAGTGCCTTTAGACCCTATTACCTTGATCGTTCCATTTTCTGAAATTTCGAATGTTTTGTCATGCGAACCATACTCTTCAGCAGCCTGTGCCATGAGTCCAACATTAGGCACAGTACCCATCGTTACTGGATCAAATGCCCCATTTTTCTTACAGAAATCGATAACAACCTGATAAATTGTAGCGTAGCTGCTATCAGGAAGTACAGCCTTCGTATCTTGAGACTTGCCATTTGCATCCCACATTTGACCTGAATTTCTAATCATCGCTGGCATTGATGCATCCACGATAACATCACTCGGAACATGAAGATTGGTTATTCCTTTGTCTGAGTTAACCATTGCAACCTGAGCTTTGCCTTCAAAACAAGATGAGATTGTAGCATTTATATCATTTTTAATATGCTCGGGCAAGCTTTCGATTTTAGCCAATAAATCACCAAAACCATTTCTAACATCTACGCCTAATTGGTCTAAATAATTTCCATATTGTTCAAATACTTCTTGGAAATAAACCTTTACAGCGTGACCGAAAATAATTGGATCTGATACTTTCATCATTGTCGCCTTGAGATGAAGCGAAAAAAGTAAGTTTTTTTCCTTAGCATCGTTGATTTCTCGCTTCAGAAAATTAATCAATTTGGACTTACTCATAAATGTTGCATCAATCACTTCACCAGCTTGCAAAGGGGCCTCGGTTTTAAGAATCGTTTCTTTCCCGTTTTCATTGTAAAAAACTATTTTGTAAGTATCTGCTTCAGAAAGGGTTAACGATTGTTCATTGTGGAAGAAGTCGCCCTCTTTCATGTATGCTACATGCGTTGTTGATGTCGGTTCCCATTTACCCATTGCATGTGGATGTTTTTTAGCATAATTCTTTACTGATAGAGGAGCACGACGATCCGAATTGCCTTCTCTTAAAATGGGGTTAACAGCACTTCCTTTGATTTTATCGTATGTTACCTTAATTTTCTTTTCTTCTTCAGTTTTTGGATCTTCCGGATAATCAGGTACGGCAAATCCTTTATTTTGTAATTCTTCTATCGCTGCTTTTAATTGAGGAATAGATGCACTGATATTTGGTGTTTTAATGATATTCGCTTCTGCTGTTTTTGCCAATTCTCCAAGAGAGGCAAGGGCGTTTTCCACCTTTTGGTTATTCTCTAAATATTCAGGAAATACAGCCAGAATTCTTGAGGAAAGTGAAATATCTTTAGTCTCTATGGAGATGTTTGCAGATTTTGTAAAAGCCTTTACTATTGGCAAAAGGGAATAGGTAGCTAATGCAGGAGCTTCATCGGTTAAGGTATAACTGATTATTGATTTTTTTTGCATGTAAATGGAATTTTGAACCGATGGCAAATTTATCCATTTAAAAGCTAGAAATAAAAGGATATTTTAAAAAATTAAATAATTCCTATAAAAAACATTAATAGTTTGATTTAGACATGCATGTTTTTTAAGAATTCAATCATTTTATTGAAAGCTAATGCACGATGACTGATTTTATTTTTTTCCTCTAATGTAATTTCTGCGAATGTTTTATTAAAACCATCTGGAATAAATACAGGGTCGTATCCGAAACCACTGTTTCCTTTAGGAGCTAATGCAATTCTACCTTTAACAATACCCTCGAAAGTATAAGTTTTATTATAAATTAATAAAGAAATCACCGTTCTAAATTGTGCCGATCGATCTGTTGCGAACTGCATTTCATTCAACAGTTTCTCAACGTTTTTCATATCATTTGAATTTTCACCGGAATATCTTGCCGAAAGAACGCCAGGAGCACCACCTAAGAATTTAACTTCTAACCCGGTGTCATCAGCAAAACAATTTTTATCTGTCTTTGAATTAATTGTTTTGGCTTTGAGTAAAGAATTACCTTCAATGGTATTTTCAGTTTCAGCAATTGTTTCATGAAAATCAATGTCATTTAAAGAAAGTAACTCTAGTTTTTCTGGAAGCAATGACTTAATTTCTTTAACTTTATTTTGATTGTGAGTTGCAAAAATGAGCTGCATTGGATTGATAATTTAAATAGGTGTCTTTCAGTTTTGTATTTCGAATAAACTTAAAAATAAGCTTGTGTTTGCAACAACGGAATAATGTTCTTTTACACTTTCATAACCTGATTGGCCGATTTTCGTCCTTAGCTTGTGATCCTCAATTAATGATACAAGTGCTTTTTTCCATTCATTAGAATCACTTACCAAAAATCCATTTACTCCGTTATCTACAATCGTTTTATTCACACCAACAGCAGACATGATGGTTGGAATTTCTAGCGCCATATATTGCAAACCTTTAAATCCACATTTTCCTTCAGCCCAAACGTTGTCTTCCAAGGGCATAATGCCAATTGAAAATTTCACGAGATCTTCAATTTCTGTTTCCTTTTTCCATTTGACATAAACCAAACTTTTCAAATCCAACACTGGCTTTTCATTAGAAATAATATGGATTTCAATTTGATATTTTTCTTCGATTTCTTGCAGGACAGGAACAACAGTTTGAAGATATTGCATGGTGGTATGGGTGCCCGTCCAACCAATTATAATGGGTGTTTTATCGTGTTGGCATTTTAAATTATGATAGTTTTCCGTATCGATTGTTGTAGGTAAAACGATAACTTTATCATTGAACTGACTCGCATAATTGGCTAAAAAAGCATTACCAGCCGAAACACGATGGGCCCATTTAATGCAGTATTTTACCTTCCAATAGGCTTTTAATCTATGAAATTTCGAATTCCCTTCACTGTAATTGGGCAACCAAATAGCGTCATCGAAATCGTATATATATTTCTTTTTCAAAATTTTAGCGATGATCCATTCAATAATTGGAGGACCGATATGAGTTGCTTCTCGATGAATGAAAATAACATCAAATTTCCGAAGCTTGAAAATCAATGAAAACCTTTTGAAATAAGAGGACAATACAACCCAAGCCTTACGAAGTGCACTTTTGTTAGTGTAAAGCAGTTGCCAAGATTTAAAATCATAAAATGGAAAAAACGCATAGGTACAGTCATTCTCCTCTAAAAAATTAAAATATTGCTCAAATCTAAAACGTTGAGACGGCGCTTGAGCAATAGGATAGGGAGCAATAAAAGCAATTCTTTTCGGCATTCTTTTCCTTAACTATAGATTATCCATTGAAGGATAACGATTCATATACTTTTTGATATCTCGCTACGCCTTCATTAAGACTAAAATCATTTTGAGCAGCTTTAGTAGCTTTCAGACTGTCAAATAAAATCCCCTTATCCAATTGTTGTTTATAGGACGCATTGTCTAAGTTTCGTATGACAATCCCAGCGCAATGTTCCATTACAATAGTATCGGTATCGCCAACTCCAGCATTACAAATTATCGGAATACCCATCGCCATTAATTCGGCCTGTTTTGTAGGCGATGAAGCCGATTTGGAAAAAGTTGGTTTGATAAAGAAAATAGAAAAGTCAAAAGTCAGCATGTACGCCGGAACCATATTATGGGCACTTTTTTTAATAATTATCGATTCCGATGATATTCCTTTGGCCTTGGCACGTTCCAAAATATGGTCAGGATGCTCTGGAGTAATGAAAAGGAATTTTGATCCGGTATATTTTTCTTTGAAAACAGTATAAAAATCTAACATTTCATCCAACATGTACCAAGTTCCGATGGAACCTACATAACCCAAAACTTTCTCATCTGATTGAATATGCAGTTCGTTTTTTATAGCATCAATCTTGTTTTCGGAATAATTCTCTGGATTGAATTTTTCCAAATCAACACAACAAGGAATCACGGTAATCCTACTTTCTGAAAGTGAATGATGCATTTTTAGGATTTCTTTTTTTCCTGTCGAAGTCAATGAAATAATATGATCAGCATTATTGAAAAACCGAGTTTCCTTTCTCTTAAAGAAATTGTATACCGTTTTGAAAAGTGGATTCTTGATGTTCCATATTCCACCTTCTATCCTTTCATCAGCCCAAAAACCTCTCATGTCAAAGAGAAATTTTGTTTGATAAAGCCGTTGCATTTTTAATCCTACTAATCCTGAGATATAACTTCTACAATGAACAATATCAAACTTGTTTTTGCGCTGAAGCGATTTTGCAAGCGACGACATGCGGCGAACATCATAAATGGTTGATAGTAATGGAGGTTTTTTTGTGTAACGCAACGGATACCAATGAATACCAGCGTCTTTGCATAAAATTTCTATTTTTTTTCCCTCATCCTCGAACCGTTCTTTTTTTTCAAAACTGATGAGATGGAATTCATGACCTAGCTGAGTTAAACCGATCAGGTAGGGCAACACTTGTGATTGACCTAATGGGTCAGTCATTCCGTCGTATGATATATAAAGAACCTTTGCCAATTATTTATTTAATTTATTTCATCCAGCGTTCATACCACATTTGAAACATTAAAAAATACCAGAGTTTTGATGCCATTTCTTTTTTGCCGTTGAAAACATCTGTTTTTAGTTTTTCTATGAAATCGGTATCGAATAATTGGTGATGATTCAATAATTCTTTTGATAAGTAGATTTCAACTATTGGTTTTAAATCCTTCGCCAACCAATCGGCAATAGGGATAGCGAAACCCATTTTAGGTCTTTCCATCATTTCCTTTGGCACCATTTCATGGACAATTTCTTTTAAAATGTATTTTTTGATGCCAGACTTGTATTTAAAATCATCCGGAAGCTGAGCAGCCCAATTGATTAAATCATGGTCAAGGAATGGTTCGCGACCTTCTAAGCTCACTGCCATAGATGCCCTATCTACTTTTTGCATGATATCATCTACCAAATAGGTTTGGAAGTCAATTGCTAGCATGTATGACAAAGGAGTTAGGTATTCTGGCTTTAATTCTTTGGAGAAGAACGCCAAATCCCGATTGTCATGGTTTGAAAATTTCAGAATTTCTCTCATTTGTTCTGAGGTAAATTGCTGGCTGAGGCTCATCATTATTGCCTCATTATCGAATTCTTTAAGTAGCTTTTTTACTTTTTCATAACGTTGATGAAAGTTGTATCTTTTTTTGAGAATGGGCAATTGATTGGCGGGAATAAAACTCATTGCACCAGCTAACGATTTCCTGAATATTTTAGGAATTTTTTCCAGTTTTTGCCCATATTTAAGCATGTAATCATAGCGATTGTAACCTGCAAAAAGTTCATCTCCTCCATCAGCACTTAATGCAACAGTAACATGTTTGCGAGCCATTTTACTCACTAAAATCGTTGGAATAGCGCTGCTGTCAGCAAATGGTTCGTCATAAAAGAATGGAAGATCATTAATTAAATCCAGCGCATCTTTCACAGTGCAATTCAGTTCTGTGTGTTCTGTTTCAAAATGTTCAGCAATTTCCTTAGCGAAGGGAGCCTCATTTAAACCGATATCGGGCACACCAATAGTGTAAGTTTTTAGTTTTTCCGACCTGTTTTGTTGAAGTAATCCTGTGACACAAGTGCTGTCATAACCGCCACTTAAAAAAACACCCACAGGCACATCTGCCACCATGCGCAATTCAAAAGAATCCTTCAGTTTGTCTTTAGTAATTGTTTTGGCTTCCTCAAAATCTATTTTCAGTTTTGGTTTATTGAAAGCATCATAAACATTCCAGTATTTATTTTCTAAAGCTTCGCCATTTGTTAAATTCAATTCGAGATAATGTCCTGGTTGAAGTTTGTTGCAAAATTGAAATATAGATTGAGAACCTGGTATATTGCCATACTGAATGAAATCAGCAACTGCGTTTTTATTGATTGTTTTGTTAAATTTTGGATGTTGGTGGAAAGATTTTAATTCTGACGAAAACATAAATAAACCATCATGTAGATAGTAAAATAGAGGTTTAACACCTACTCGGTCTCTAACTGCCGTAATTTTATGCTGTTCCTTATCATAAATTACAAAGGAAAACATGCCTTTAAGTTTATCAATACTCGATATACCCCATTCTTTGAAAGCATGCAAGATTACTTCTGTGTCTGAATTTCCAATAAATTGATGACCTTTAGCACTTAATTCTTTCTTAATGTCTTGATAATTATATATCTCGCCGTTAAAAGTGATGCATAGCTCTGCAAATTGCATGGGTTGTTTACCAGTTTCACTCAAATCAATGATTGATAATCGTCTATGACCTAAACCTAATACGCCATAATTGTTTTGGTCATAATAAACCCCACGACCATCTGGTCCACGATGTTCCAAAACATCTGTCATGGCATCTAAAATCACAGGTGTGCTGACACCTTTAAAATCAAAAAATCCTGATATTCCGCACATTAAAGCTAAATTAGTTACTTCTTTCAAAATAATCGTTGTAAAATGTATCTTTAATCACGAATATGATGATGCGTCGCATAGTTTTAGTTTTGATTGTGGTAGTTCTTTCAGTTGGATTACTTCTGATTTTTATTCAAAAGTCGAGTAACCAAGCAATATCTGAAGATGCTAAACTTCAAGATGCTAAACAGAGTCTAAAGCAGGATGACCTAATCCGTGATACATTTAATTCACAGAATGATACCGTATGGTTAAATGTTTCGTCGGCCAAAATATATCCAGTTAGTTTTTCTATTGGTGGAAAATTGAAAAAAGGCGATGCGCCTTATATTTTAGGTTCCTTTGTTAAGGAAAAGGATGTTTTAATAGCTCTCGATATGTCTAATTATTTTACCGAGGTAAGTCAATTAAAATTATCATTGCGCGAAGAATTATTGCGTATTATCGGTTCGAATCCTAAATTCAAGGAGCCTGACGTTTTTTTTAAATGGAATAACTTCCTTAAGGATATTGACATCAGTAAAAAGCTTCCTGAATTCCCCGCTATTTATAATTTTGATGAAGAGCAAATCGTTCGAAATTCTTTAATGGGAACTTTATATGTAAAGTGCCAACAACTCGAGCAAAATACGAATGAATTCTTTCAATTAAATAAATATGAGGGGTTTATTTGGGAAATTAAAAAGAAAATTGGTGATGAGGTGAAGGCAAAGGAAAGCGTTTTATCAATGGTTCGAAAAGAAGATTTGATTTTCTCAGCTATCAATATGAATCATGTCAAAATTTCAAAGAAAAACTTTGTTTTATTTGATGCAAAAGGTCGTAAATTGGGAACTGTAAAAATTTTAGAAGGTAATGGACTCCAATTTAAATTGGACAAAATTATAAGCAAGTCGATTTTGATTGATCCGAAAAGTAAATTTTATTTGTTGCAAAACGAATAATTAATAATTCTTTATTCTGAAGCGGGAAAAATCCGTTCTCTTAAATTTTCTACTGTTTCCTCTATTTCCGAGAGTAGCGCTTTGTCAGATTTTTTCGAAATTAAAAATACAGACCGACTTCGAACGAGCTTCAGGTAATTTGAAAAGTGAAAAGCAAAAATTCCTGTGGCAGCTATCAAAGGAATAGAGCAAACGAGAAAAAGAGTACTCCATAAAAAATAGTATTTGAAAAATATGAATAGTGCCAAATAGTTAAGCGGATACAGAATTAATCCTAAAAGTATTGCTACTGGGGCATAATATTCTTTTGTCGTGACCATTTTCGGCATCAGTAATTGTGTCAATTTAAATGGAATGATATGAAATAATGCGCCAAAAATAAAAATGGGTAAACCAGTCAAAATTAATAGGGGTCTCAATAAAATCCTTAAGAGGTAAGATTCATTTTTGGCTTCAAGAATAGCTTTTGGATGAATGTTTAAATGATTAATTGCCCATTCAAGTTTTTCGAGTTTAGCTTCTAATTCTAGATAAAAATTTGGTTCATTTATCTGAAATTCCTGGACACGATGCTTAACCATTTTGTATTCTT